>SLQH01000118.1 GCA_007131555.1 Planctomycetota bacterium
GGGCGGAGTTTGTTTTTGACGGTGGACGCGTGGCGCATGTACGTTATGATGTACATATGCAAGGAAGGGGTGAAGCCATGGGGGCCATTGCTGCGACTGAAGCCCGTCGAACGATCTTTGCCTTGATTGAGCGGGTTGCAGAGAATCGTGAGGCGGTCGAGATCACATCCAAGCATGGCAATGCGGTATTGATGAGTCTTGAAGAATATGAGTCACTTCAGGAGACGGCCTATCTGCTGCGCTCGCCGGCGAACGCGAAGCAGCTCTTGGAATCCATCGCTCAGGCCCGTAAGGGCAAGGGTCGCGAACGGAAGCTCGCCGCGTGCGATTGATCTTCACTCCCCATGCCTGGCAGGAGTACCAACAGTGGCTGCAGGAGGACCGGGCGGTCGTCAAGCGGATCAACCGGTTGATCGACCATGCCTTGCGCGAACCCTTCGCAGGCATTGGCAAGCCTGAGCCGCTCAAGCACCTGTTGCAGGGGCTGTGGTCACGTCGCATCACCGAGGAGCATCGCTTGGTCTATCTAGTCGAAGGCGATGATCTGGTGGTGGTGCAGTTGCGGTATCACTATTGAGGGCTTGAACCAATGGAATTGCACTAAGGAGCAGCTGTAATAGAGGGACATATTGGCCATGAACCGATGGCGGTAAGCGTTCGCCTCACCCGTTGACCATCTTGGATCGTTAGCATTTTCTCACAGAGACACAAAGGCACGGAGAGAAAACCAACCGAAAGCTATGGGAATGTGCTGGCATGCCTGCTTCTCTGTGAGAAAGAAATGATCGAACAAGGCGGTCTGTCGGACGCCCTCGGCGCCGGTGATCGTTGTCGTTCAACGTCAGAAAGGACCCACCACTATGCTCATTGAGATGGCTTGGCGGATGTGGCGTCTGCATGATGCCCGCTTGTTGGGGCGGATGGGTCTGATGGGGCTGCATAATCTGCAGGCCATGCGGGCCTTTGAGCAACGGCGGCGCAAGGGGCGGCATTTTCCGCCTTTCGTGTTCATCTCGGTCACCGATGCCTGCAATCTGCGCTGCCAGGGCTGCTGGGTCAGTCAGTGTTCGCCGCCCCGTAGTCTGAGCGCCCCGACCCTGGATCGTCTGATCCAGGCCTGCAAGGGTCAGGGCTGCCGGTTCTTCGGCATTCTGGGTGGCGAGCCCTTGCTGCATGCTGATCTGTGGGCGATCCTGGCCCGCCATCAGGACTGCTACTTCCAGTTGTTCACCAACGGTCTGCTGTTGGACGAGGCGGTGGCCCGGCGCCTGCGCCATCTGGGCAATGTCACGCCCCTGCTGAGCATCGAGGGCCTGGACCAGGTGGCCGATGTCCGCCGGGGCGGCAGGGGGGTGTTCCGGCGCACCGTGGCCGGGCTGGAGGCGGCCCGGGCCCAGCGTCTGGTGACCGGGGTGGCGACCAGCGTCTGTGCCAGCAACTTCGCCGAGGTGGTATCGCCGGCCTTCGTCAAGGCGGTGATGGCCCGAGGGGTGGCCTATCTGTGGTACTACATCTACCGTCCGGTCGGTCCTCGCCCCCACCCTGAACTGTGCCTGAGCCGCGACCAGATCCTGGCCCTGCGTCGCTTCATCGTGGAGATGCGCCGCCGGGTGCCGCTGATCATCGTTGATGCCTACTGGGACGCCGAGGGCCGGGCCCTGTGTCCGGCAGCGGTCGGCATCAGCCACCACATCAGCCCCGATGGGGCCATCGAGCCCTGCCCGGTGGTCCAGTTCGCCGATCGCGACATCGGTGATGGCGCGGCGGTGGTCTCGGCTATCGCCGATAGCGACCTCCTGGCCCGTTTCCGGACCGAGGTGCCCAAGCACACCCGTGGCTGCGTCCTGCTGGAGGACCGTCCCTGTCTGGAGGCGGTGGTCAGCGCCAGTGGTGCCCATGACAGCTCTGGTCGGGACGTCGGCCTGGCCGAGGTCTGGGCCGTCGGGCCCCAGGCCGGCCACGACCTGGCTGGTGATGCCGTGCCCGAACAGCAATGGCTCTATCGCCTGGCCAAACGCCGCTGGTTCTTCGGTTTCGGGGCCTACGGCTGATGGATGGTGTGGAGGCTCATTGTGTGAGCGTCAGGGCTGTGCGGCATCCCCGCCTGAATCCAGCCAGTCCATGTCGTCTGGGTTCTGTTCAGCGGCTGGATCGGCAGCTGGCGGCTCTGGGCTGGGGTCAGGATCGCTGGAGCGGGCCTGGCGGATGAGGTCGTCCATGACTTGGCGCTTGGCTTCCTGCTGGTCGAAGGCGAAATGAAGCAGGGGCATGCGTCGCATCTTCAACTGGGGGGCATAGGCGCGTTGGATCGGCCCCTTGGCACCGCTTAGGGCGCGGGCCGTCTGGCGGCGGACCATGTCATCACCCATCACCGAATAGAAGGCGGTGCAATGCTGGAGGTCATTGCTCATCTCCACCCGCGTGATGGTGACGAAGCCGATGCGGGGATCGCGCAATTGGGTCTGCACGAAACCAGCGATCTCGCGCCGCAGCAGCGATTCCAGGCGTTGTTTGCGACTGGGGGCGCTCATGCCAGGCTGCGGGCCTGCTTGCGCCGCTGATAGAACTCAAACAGGTCGCCTTCACGGACATCCTGCCAGTCCTCAATGGTCAGGCCGCATTCATAGCCGGCCCGGACCTCGCGCACGGTCTCCTTGAAGCGCCGCAGGGTGTTGACCTTGCCTTCGTGGATGATGACCCCATCGCGGGTCAGGCGCATGAAGCAGTCGCGTACCACCTGCCCATCGGTGATGTAGAGACCGGCAATGGTGCCGACCTTGGAGGAGCGGAAGGTGGCCCGCACCTCGGCATGACCGATGACTTCCTGTACCGTTTCCGGGTCAAGCAGGCCGCTGAGGGCTTGTTTGACCTCGTCAAGCATCTCGTAGATGATGGTGTAGGTGTTGATCTCGACGTTGCGCTCATCGGCAGCTCGGCGGGCCTTGGGGTCAGCGATGACATGGAAACCGAGGATGATGGCATCCGAGGCCTCGGCCAAGCTGACGTCACCAGTGGTGACGCATCCCACGCCGGAGTGGATGATGGAGACCTTGACCTCATCGGTGCTGAGATCATTGAGGCTCTTGGTGACCACTTCCAGCGACCCGGCAGCATCGGTCTTGATGATCAGGCGCAGTTCCTTCTTCTTGGATTCGGCGAGATCGCTGAACAGGCTGGCCAGGGTGGTGGTGGTATTGCGGGCGGCCAGTTCCTTCTCACGGGTCTTGTGCTGGCGCTGGGCAGCGGCTGAGGCAGCCTGCTTGAGATCATCGACGACATGGAAACGGCTACCGGCTCCCGGCAGTTCCGACAGGCCGGTGATTTCTACGGCATGCGAGGGACCAGCCAGGGAGACCGCCTGACCACGCCAGTCGAGCATCTGACGGACCCGTCCGTAACCGCTGCCGGCCAACAGGATGTCTCCGACCGCCATGCTGCCACGCTGCACCAGAACGGTGGCAGTGACACCCCGTCCTTCAGACAGATTGGCTTCCATGACGGTGCCGGAGGCCTTGGCGAAATGGTTGGCCTTGAGGTCCAGAACTTCGGCTTCCAGGGCCATCCGTTCGAGCAGATCATCGATGCCCTGGCCGGTGATGGCCGAACAGGGAACGACGCCGATCGAGCCGCCCCAGCTCTCGGGCAGCAGGTCCTGCTCGGCCAGTTGGCGCAGGGCGCGGTCTTGGTCGGCGTTGTCCTTGTCGATCTTGTTGAGGGCCACCACGATGGTCACCCCGGCGGCCCGGGCGTGATTGATGGCTTCAATGGTCTGGGGCATCAGGCCGTCATCAGCGGCTACTACGATGACCGCGATATCGGTGACCTGGGCTCCACGGGCCCGCATCTCGGTGAAGGCTTCGTGCCCTGGAGTGTCGATGAAGGTTACTTCAAGACCGGAGGGGGTCGATACGGTGTAGGCCCCGATATGCTGAGTGATGCCGCCCGATTCGCCCTCGGTGACCTGGGTTTTGCGAATGGCGTCGAGGAGGCTGGTCTTGCCGTGGTCGACATGGCCGAGGATGGTGATGATGGGTGGGCGCGGAGCGAGATCCTCGTCCTTGTCCTCCTCTTCATGGAGGGCCTCGACTTCATCCTCGACATCGGCCTGCTCGCGAATCGTGACTTCCTTGCTGAACTCCTGGGCCAGCAGTTCGATGGTATCACGATCAAGATTGGAATTGATGTTGGCCATGATGCCAGCCATGAACAGCTTGGCGATGATGACGCTGGACTTGAGA
>SLQH01000388.1 GCA_007131555.1 Planctomycetota bacterium
CCATCTGGTGTTCGACGCCAACTACTGGAAGAGATTCATCCACGCCCGCTTGGCGGTTCCTCTTGGCGACCGCAGTGTCCTGAGCCTGTTCGGCAAAGATCCACACCAGCATCGACTCATGGCCGAGCACTGCACCGCTGAGTACCGCGTGAAAACCGAAGGCCGCGGGCGAACCGTGGATGAATGGAAGCTGCGCCCGGAAGCCAGCGACAACCACTGGTGGGACGGTTTGGTCGGCTGCGCCGTCGCGGCTTCGATGTTGGGCATCAACTTGTCTGAGAACCGGCCGGCCAATCCGGGCCGAGAGCATCGTCGCATCAAGCTCTCCGACATCCGTCGATAGAAATGTGGTGGAATAGGTCCGGAAGCAGAGCCGCGAGCGGGGAATAACAAGTGGAAGGCAAGGCAATCCGCCTGCCGCCCCGGAGATCCGCCCCGTGCCTGATGACCCGCAACCCGATCTGAGCGACGCCATCGCCGAGAACGCCGCCGGCCCCAAGCGGGCCAAGGGCGATCAGGGCGAGATGGAGCAGCACTCGCTGAAGGATCAGGTCGAGGCGGACCGTTACCTGCGCAACCGGGAGGCTGCCAAGGCTGGCCCCCGCGCTCTGCGCTTCTCCCGCATCGTGCCGCCAGGGAGCGTCTGATGTTCCGCCCTCTCCGCCGCCTCCTTTTCGGGATGACCCGGAATGAACCGGCTCCCCGGCGGCACGAACGCGCTGTACCGCGGCGCGTGGTGCGGGCTCGCTACGACGCGGCCCAGCACAGCGACAACAGCCGGCGGCATTGGGCGATGGCCGATGGACTGTCGGCGCGCGCCGCCAACTCGGCCGAGGTGCGCCGGGTGCTGCGCAACCGCAGCCGCTACGAGGTCGCCAACAACTCCTACGCCAAGGGCATCGTCCTGACCCTCGCCAACGATGTGGTCGGCACCGGGCCGCGGCTGCAGATGATGGGACTTTCGGGTGTAGACAATCATCGCATCGAGCGGGAATTCGCCACTTGGGCCCGGGCTATCGGCCTGGCCGACAAGCTGCGTACGCTGCGCATCGCCCGGACCCAGGACGGGGAGTCCTTCGGCATCCTCACTGACAATCCGGTGTTACCGACCCGCGTCACCTTGGACCTGCGGCTGGTCGAGGCCGAGCAGGTGACCACGCCAAATCCAGGGGCCGTGCACGAAGAGCGCGGCGTCGATGGCCTGCGCTTCGACCGCTGGGGCAACGTGGTCGAATATCACGTCCTGCGCAAGCATCCTGGCGGGCGACTGCTGCACATCGGCGGCGACTTCGACCGGCTGCCAGCCGCGGCCATGATCCACGACTTCCGCAGCGAGCGCCCTGGGCAGGCCCGCGGCATCCCGGAGATCACGCCAGCGTTGCCGCTCTTCGCCATGCTACGCGACTACTCGCTGGCGACGCTCGATGCGGCGAAAGCAGCGGCCTATTTCGCCGGCATTCTCTACACCGACGCGCCGGCTAACGGTGAGGCAGAAGATGTCGTGCCGATGGATGCCATCGAGCTCGAGCGCAACATGCTGATGACCATGCCCGGCGGCTGGAAGCTGGGCCAGGTAAAGGCTGAGCATCCATCCGCGTCCTATGCGGAATTCAAGCGCGAGGTCCTCAACGAGATCGCCCGTTGCCTGAACATGCCGTTCAACATCGCCGCCGGCAATTCCTCAGGCTACAACTACGCCTCTGGTCGCCTCGATCACCAGATCTATTTCAAAGCGATCCGCGTTGATCAGGCCCACATCGAATCCGTGATCCTCGACCGCATCTTCGCCGCCTGGGTCCGCGAAGCGGTGTTGATCGAAGGCTACCTGCCCCAGCGCCTGCGCCTCACCAGCACCGATTGGTCGCACCAGTGGTTCTGGGACGGCAACGAGCACGTCGATCCGGCCAAGGAAGCCAACGCCCAGGCGACGCGCCTGGCCAACCACACCACCACGCTGGCCGATGAATACGCCAAGCGGGGGCAGGACTGGGAAACCCAGCTGCACCAGCGCGCCAAGGAACGCAAGTTGATGGACGAATTGCGACTTTCGGCTGGCGACTTGCGGCCTGCGGGTCGCGATCCCAACGCCCCCAATAGCAAGGAAAACGCCAACGAAAAACAGGAGGCACACGCTGATGCCAGTTGACGCCCGAACCTCAAGACCGCCAGCCGCCAGTCGCATGCCGCATGCCGCCATCCGATTCATCACGGCGGTCGCCGGCTGGGAGCCGGTCATCGCGACCGAGGGTGAGGACCAGGCCAGCAACCTGCGCCGTTTCGCCATGACCGCCTACACCGGCGGGCCGATGGTTGTCGGTGGCTGGGAATACCCGGTCGTGGTCGATCTGGCCGGCCTCAAGGTCAGCGCCAAGCCGCGGCCGATCCTCAAAGATCACAACGCTGCGCTCATCGTCGGCCACACCGACGCCATCACCAAAACCGACGGCAAGCTGGCCGTCACCGGCGCGATCTCGGGCGCGGGCCGCGTGGCCCAGGAGGTCGTGGCCGCCGCCGACAACGGTTTCCCCTGGCAGGCCTCCGTCGGTGCCACGGTCCGCAAGGCGGTGTTCGTGCCGCAAGGCAAGACCGCGCGCGCCAACGGGCGTGACATCCAGGGCCCCGCCTACATCGCCCGCGCTGCCACCCTCGGTGAGGTCAGCTTCGTCGCCCTCGGCGCCGACGACGACACCGAAGCGCACCTCATCGCCGCCACCAATTCCACCAACCATTCTTCCCCGGAGATCGTCCCTATGGACTGCGAATCCTGGATTCAAGCGCAGGGCTTCGTCCTCGCCGACCTTTCCGAAACCCAGACCGCCAACCTGCGCGCCCTTTTCGAGGCGAGCCAGAACGACGGCGGCGACAACCAGGACCCGTCCGACGATGCGGACGACGGCGACCACAACGGCGGCACCGACCCCGTCCAGGCCATGCGTACCGCCGCCGCCACTGAGGCCGAGCGCATCGCGTCCATCCGCACCCTCTGCGCTGGCAAGCACGCCGGCATCGAGGCCAAGGCCATCCGCGAGGGCTGGGATGCCACCAAGACCGAGCTGGAAATCCTGCGCGCCGATCGGCCCCAGGCTCCGGCCATCCACAGCCACGACAGCAGCGGTGCGACCAGCGGCGTGCTCGAAGCGGCCTGCGTCCTCTCGGCCAAGCTGGCCAAGCCCGAGGACCACTGCGACGAGAAGGACCTCGACGCCGCGGCCAAGCAGTTTCGCGGCGGCATCGGCCTGCAGGAGCTGATCCTGGAAGCGGCCTGGGCCAACGGTTACACCGGTCGCAACTTCCGCGATACCCGGGCCATCCTGCGTGCCGCCTTCGCTGCACCGGTGGCAGCAGCCGGGTTCAGCACCATCGACCTCGGTGGCATTCTCTCCAATGTCGCCAACAAGTACCTCCTGGAGGGTTTCACTACCGTCGAGCAGGTGTGGCGGGAGCTCTCGGCCATTCGCAGTGTTGCCGACTTCAAGACGGTGACCAGCTATCGGATGACCGGCGCCCAACAGTATGAGTTGGTAGCTCCTGGTGGCGAGATCAAGCACGGCTCCCTGGGCGAGGACAGTTATCAGAATAAGGCAGACACGCACGCCCTGTTGCTCTCCATTGATCGGCGGGACATCATCAATGACGATCTTGGCGCCATCACCCAGATCCCGCGTATGCTGGGCCGTGGTTCGGGCCTGAAGATCAACGATGTGTTCTGGACTGTGTTCATGGCCAACGCTGACTTCTTCAAGACCGCCCACAAAAATTTCATCAGCGGAGCAGATTCGGCCCTCACTGTTGATGGTCTCACCAGGGCAGAAACGGCGTTCCTCGAACAGGTGGACAGCGATGGCAAGCCGCTCGGTGCGTCGCCCGCACTATTGCTGGTGCCCCCTGCGTTGTCCGCTATCGCCAGCCAGCTGAACAAGTCTATGGAATTACGGGATACGAGTAGCAATGCGAAGTATCCGGTCGCCAATCCGCATCAGGGTAAGTACCGCTCTCTGGTCAGCCGTTATCTCAGTAATTCCCATTATACCGGCAACAGCGTGAAGGCCTGGTATCTTCTTTCGGATCCCCGTGACCTGCCGGTAATCGAGACCGCCTTCCTCAACGGCCAGGAGGCTCCGGTCATTGAGACAGCCGACGCCGACTTCAACGTGCTGGGCATCCAGATGCGTGGCTACCATGACTTCGGCGTGGCGTTGCAGGAACCCCGCGGCGGCGTGAAGGCGAAGGGAGAGGC
>SLQH01000110.1 GCA_007131555.1 Planctomycetota bacterium
CCACCGTTGCGCAGCTGCTGGATAAAACCGCTTTCAGAAGCCGCTGCCGCATCGTCGGACGGCTCCAGGGCCAGGTCTTCAGCCGTGGCTGCGGTGGCCGCCGTCTGATCGTTGATGGCCTCCGCTTCGTCTTCGGCATGCACAAAACTGCCCATGGCCATGATCAGCAGCAGTGGCACGATGAGCAGATGGGTGAACGAACGCAACATGACAAAAGCCTCCTTGGGTAAGGGCAGGGGATCGTATGGTGACCAGACAGCAGCGTTCAGCTGTGACCTCTGGCTTCATGTGATACAGTACGTGACACAATCTGTTGAGTGGTTTCCTACTGACCTGTCCGCTTGAAGGGGGGAGGGGATTGCACCGCCGTCACAGGACGTCACAGTGATCACCAGGATCACCAGCCTGCCCAGCATGGAGCCCTGCCATGACCGATGCCCCAGACAACGCCACCCCTGCTCCGGCAGCCGTGGAGCACGAACCCGAGCCAGAGCAGGATCGCGTCGCCGTCGTCGGCTTCATGACCACCATGACCGGGGCCTGGATGGGCCTGTGCTCGTGCTGGCGGATGGTGACCCTGGAGACCAGCATCGAGACCTGGCCTCATCCCCAGTACCGCTTGCATCTCTTTCTCCTCGCTCTGGGCTCCCTGGTGGTGATCTACTGGGGCCGCTGCTGGAGCGAGTCGCGGGACAAACGTCAGGGTTGGCGGGGCCTGCGCACGATACTCGGCATGCCCATCGCCCTGGCCGCCCTGTGGTACGCAGCCTCCTGGCCGGCCGTGCTGACCGGCGTCATCATCATGGTGGCAGTCCCAGTGGCCTTCTGGCTGCACCGTCGTGCCCATACCCCCACTGCTCCAGCCGCAGTGCCGACCGCCTGACCCCACAGCCCCACGAGGATGCCCATGACCACGGTTCCGATCCGCCGCGCTCTGCTGTCGGTCCATGACAAGACCGGCATCGTCGACCTGGCCCGCGATCTGGCCCAGCGGGGCGTGCACCTGCTGTCGACCGGCGGCACCCTGGCAATCCTGCGTCAGGCCGGCGTGGCGGTGGACGAGGTGGCCCAGTGGACCGGCCAGCCGGAGATGCTCGACGGCCGGGTCAAGACCCTGCACCCCCGCATCCACGGTGGCCTGCTGGCCCGCCGCGACGATCCCGGCCACGCCGCCGATTGCGCCGCCCATGGTATCGAGCCGATCGACCTGGTGGTGGTCAACCTCTACCCCTTCGAGGCCACCTGCGACGATCCCGCCAATGATGAGGCCGCCTGCATCGAGCAGATCGACATCGGCGGGCCGTCGATGCTGCGCTCGGCGGCCAAGAACCACGCCCATGTCACGGTCCTGACCGACCCCTCCGGCTACCCGGCGCTCCAGGCCGAACTGGCGGCCCACGACGGCGGCACCACCCTGGCCTTCCGGGCCGCCTGCGCCCGCCGGGTGTTCCGCCAGACCGCCTACTACGACGCCCTGATCGCCGATGAGCTGACCCGCCGGGCCTTTCCTGACGGCGAGCTGCCCGATGACGAACGCCATCCGCCCTACAGTGCCCTGGCCCTGCGCCGGGTCCAGCATCTCAAGTACGGCGAGAACCCCCACCAATCGGCAGCCTGCTACGCCCTGCGCGAGCCCGGCGTGGCGGCCCTGGCCCAGGCCCGCCAGGTGCACGGTGCCGAGCTGGGCTACTGCAACATCATGGATGCCGACGGCGCCTGGCGCCTGGTCACCGAGTTCGCCAACCCGGCCTGTGCCATCATCAAGCACGCCAACCCCTGCGGCTGCGCCGTGGCCGATGACCTGACGGCCGCCTTCCTGGCCGCCTGGGCCGGCGATCCCCAGGCCGCCTTCGGTTCAACGGTGGCCTGCAACCGCTGCATCGATGCCGACACCGCCCGGGTGATGGCCGAACAGGCCCTGATCCATATCGTCATCGCCCCGGCCTTCAGCGACGAGGCCCTGGCCATCCTCACCACCCAGCCGCGCTGGAAGAACAGCGTCCGCCTGCTGGCGGTGGGGGCCATCAGCCCCCTGCCGGCCACCGGCCGCTCACTGCGCGGCCTGCTGGGCGGCGTCCTGATCCAGGACCTGGACCGCCCCGGCTGGACTCCGCAGGACTGGCAGTCGGTCGGAGCCAGGGAGCCGGACGCCCGCGAGTGGCGCGATCTCGAACTGGCCTGGCTGGTGGTCAAGCACCTGTCCTCCAATGCCATCGCCCTGGTCAAGGATCAGGCCCTGGTGGGGCCGGGCTGCGGCCAGATGAGCCGGGTCAACAGCGCCGACCTGGCGGTGCGGCTGGCCGGGCCGCAGCGCAGCGCCGGCTCGGTGCTGGCCTCCGACGCCTTCTTCCCCTTCCCGGACGGCGTCGAATCCGCCGCCGCCGCCGGGGTCACGGCGATCATCCAGCCCGGCGGCTCGAAGGGCGATGCGGCGGTCATCGCCGCCGCCCAGGCCCACGGCCTGGCGATGGTCCTGACCGGACGGCGGCACTTCCGCCACTAGGAGCAGATCATGGACGACATCGACCAGGAGATGATCCAGCAGCTACGCGATCTGGCTGATGGCGCCGACACCATCCTGGCCGAGGTCGTCGACCTGTTCGCCGCCGACGCCCCCCAGCGCATCGCCCAGATGCGCCAGGCCATCGCCGACGACGATGCCGAGGCTCTGCACCAAGCGGCCCACACCCTCAAGGGCTCATGCAGCAACCTCGGCCTACGGACCCTGCAAGAGGCCTGCGCTGCCCTGGATCAGATGGCCCGCAGCCATCAGCTCAGCGATGCCGGACCGGGCCTGGAACGGGTGACCGAAGCCTTCGCGCACAGCATGGACTTCCTGCGCACCGAACTGGGCCGTGATTGATTCGATGCGATCATACACTGCGGCCTGAAACGGGCGACTCGCGGTTGCCGCAGCGCCCAGTCGGCACATCATGTCTGCTGTGCTGGCATGACTCTGGATTTTCACGACACGATGCAGCAGGCCTCCCCAACGCTCGCCGCCTGTGGCATCAACGATGCCGTGACCTGAAGATCACAACGAGTGGATGCGGCACTGACGGCAAGGAGTTCCGACGATGCGCAAGTTCCTGGGTGAGATCCTGATTGAGATGGAGGTCTGTACCGAGGCCGAGATCAATGCCGCCCTCCAGGCCCAGATGGAGGGCGATGGGCGGCTGATGGGTGAGATCCTGGTGGAACTGCAGGCCTGCGAACCGGAACATGTGGCCCGGGCCCTGGCCGAACAGCATGAGGTCCGCTATGTCGACCTGGAATACATGGATATTCCCCAGGGCATCATCGACATGATCCCCCAGTCCGTGGCGGCAGAAAACAATGTCATTCCGGTGGCAGTGCGCGACGGCACCTTGACCGTGGCCATGGAAAACCCCATGGACCTGGGGGTGATCGATACCCTGCGCTTCACCACCTCGCAACATATCGAACCGGCCGTGGCCAGTGCCCGGCAGATCAAGGAAGCCCTTGAGAAGGCCTATGGCGTCAGTGAAAACCGTCTTGACCAGATGCTCGGCGAACTGACCGAACAGATCGAATACCGTGATATCGACGATGAACAGGGCGGCAACCCTGATGACGCCCCTGTCATCCGCTACGTCCAGCAGATCCTCAAGAACGCCATCGACGCCGGGGCCTCGGACGTCCACATCGAACCGATGGCCGACCGCCTGCGCATCCGCTACCGCATCGATGGCGTGTGCTTCGCCATGGACCCGGCCCCCAAGCGCCTCCAGGGCCCGGTCATCCAACGCCTCAAGATCATGGCCGGCATGCAGGTCGAGGAACGACGCAAACCCCAGGACGGACGCATCAAGCTCAACATCGTCGGCAAGCACATCGACCTGCGCGTCTCGGCCCTGCCGGCGGTCTACGGCGAAAGCATGGTGATGCGTATCCTGGACCAGGAATCGCTCAACCTCAGCCTCGCTGACATGGGCTTCGACGCCACCGACTACAAGCTCTACAACGAGTTGATCTCGCGTCCCAACGGCATCATCCTGGTCACCGGCCCCACCGGCTCGGGCAAGACCACCACCCTCTATGCCACCCTCTTCGAACTCAACACCTCGGACCGCAAGATCATCACTGCCGAGGATCCGGTCGAATACCATTTGAACGGCATCAATCAGTGCATGGTCCGCGAGCGCATCGGCCTGACCTTCGCCCGCATCCTGCGCTCGATGCTGCGTCAGGCCCCCAATATCATCCTGGTC
>SLQH01000314.1 GCA_007131555.1 Planctomycetota bacterium
CATAGCCGTAGCTATGGTGAGGTTTTCGGCGGAATCGGGGCCGAAAAGGCCAAGCCAGGCGACGTGTCAGTCTATTCCTTACAGGCTCCTAGATAGGCCAGGACCCGGGCCAGTTCGTCCTTCAGTTCACGGCGGGACACGATCAGGTCGATCTGGCCGTGTTCGTAGCAGAACTCGCTGGTCTGGAAGCCCTCGGGCAGCTCCTGCTTGATGGTCTCCTTGATCACCCGTGGCCCGGTGAAGCCGATCAGGGCCTTGGGCTCGGCGATGATCACATCGCCCAAGGAGGCGTAGCTGGCCATCACCCCGGCCATGGTGGGGTTGGTCAGGATGCTGATGTAGGGCAGACGGGCGGCCGCCAGACGGGCCAGGGCGGCCGAGGTCTTGGCCATCTGCATCAGGGACATGATGCCTTCCATCATCCGCGCCCCACCCGAGGTGGAGACGATGACCACCGGCAATCCCTGGTCGATGGCGGCTTCGATCAGACGGGCGATCTTCTCGCCCACCACGCTGCCCATCGAGCCGCCGATGAAGCGGAAGTCCATCACTGCCAGGGCGATGGGCCGCCCGGCCAGAAGACCCTGGCCCGAGACCAGGGCATCGTTGAGCTGGACCTTGGCCCGCATCTGGGCCACCCGTTCCGGGTAGGGCTTGCGGTCGACGAAGGACAGGGGATCGGCGCTGGTCAGATCGGCGTCCATCTCCTGCCAGGTGCCCTCGTCGATGAGGCTGGCGATGCGCTGGGGTGCGGGCATGGGGAAGTGATGCCCGCAGTTGGGACAGGTCTCCAGCTGCTCCTCGACTAGGCGTTTGAAGACCGTCTCGCTGCAACTGGGACACTTGATCCACAGGCCATCGGGGATCTTCTTGGGATCGCGCCGGCCGGAGCCGCGTCGCAGACGATCGAGGACCATGAACGCTCCTTGCTGTCAAGCCGGCACCGCATGCCAGCCGTACCGTGCTGAGAAGTATGCCAGCCAGCCCCAGGCTGTCCAGAACACGGACCGGCGCGAAACCCCGGCCAGTGGCTCGCCAAGTGATGGATGGGCCACAGACCACCGCGGCCCCCCCTCTGTGTCGTTGCCTCCGCATGGGCACCATCACCTGAATACGGCATGGGCCCGGCCTCCTGCTCTCGCTCGCCAGCGCAAGCGGACTTGTGGGACTGCAGCGATGGCCTAGAATGATTGTTGGTGAGGTTGTGTCGTCTTGGCACCGCACCGGAAAGGAATGTCGTCATGCATCGCATGCTATTGACCGGAGTCCTTCTGTACCTGACCTGCGGCCTGGTCGCCACCGAGGGTGGCAGCCCGGCGACGATGCGGGTCCGGGGCAACATCCGTTTCGGACCCACCACCGAGGCCATGGTGGTGACCACCCTTGATACCGGCACTCCGGTACGGGTGCTGGGACAGGTCGAGGGCCGGCCCGGCTGGTATGAAGTCGCCTTCCCGGAACAGGGCGGGGCCTGGATCCACAGTCGCAATATCGAAGTCCTGGCCGACAGGCGCCGAGTTCGGGTCACCAGCGATATCGCCAACATCCGCTCCGACAGCCGCATCCAGGCTGAACTGGTGGCCCAGGTCCGCAGGGACGAAGAGTTGCGCTGGCACGGCCGCGAAGAAGCCGAGCGCTGGCAGGGCATCACCCAGGGGGAATGGTACAAGGTCCACCCCGCCCGGGCCGTGGCCTATGCCTTTGAAAGCGTGCTGTCCTTCGGCGATGGCCAAGCTGTCACCGCCACCACACCACGTTCCCGCGACCATCGTCTGGAAACCGTCTGGCAGGACAGTCTGCAGCTCTACGAACGCTACCGTCAGGCCCTTGAGCGCGACTCCCAGGCCGCCCTGGGCCTGGACTGGAGCGAGCTGGCCCGGCGCCTGCAAGCGGTCACCGATGGCCATCCCGAATTCCGCACCCGCCTGCTGGCTGATGACCTGCGCTCGCGCATCAGTCGGGTGGTGTGGATCGCCGAGCGCCATCAACACGAGCAAGGCATCAGACCACGCCTGGAAATTCCCGAACTGACCGACCCCGCTCCGACCGCCAAGACAGACCAGGATCGGCCTCGCACACCGCAACGAGAGCAGGTCATCGCCCGGATGACCCCACCACGCGATGAGCCGGCGCCCAGGACCCAGCCACGTCAGGAGGCCGCCCCGCCGCCGGTAGATCCCAGCCCTGAGCCGCAGGCGCAGCCCCAGCCCAGCCCCCAAGTCGAGCCGCAGACCAGCCAAGACGATCCCGTTACCGAACCAGAGATGCCCCAGCTGCCGAGCATCGCCACCGATCGCTATCAGGCGGTGGGCTGGCTACAGTCCCGCGACATCGCGGGCAGCGATGCCCGCCATGTCATCATCGACCGCAACAACGATGTCGAGGCTCTGGTAATGGCTCCGGCCGGCAGCGACATCAGACTGGCTGACTTCCACTGGCGCCGCGTCGGGGTCCAGGGTGACACCAGTACCGTCACCGTGACCATCGACGGCCTGGAGATGGATCTGCCCCTGATCACCGTGACCACGGTCCAACTGGCCCAATAGGCATCGCCACCCCGGCAGCCGCGAGTCCGGCTTGCCGACCTGGAATCCGGCGACAACATGACCCTGCCGTGGCCGGCCTGACGGTCACGACCTTCCGTTGCGGGCGTGGCGGAACTGGCAGACGCGCTGGATTTAGGTTCCAGTGGGGCAACCCGTGAAGGTTCGAATCCTTTCGCCCGCATCTCATCATACCCATGCTGTCGCCACCGTGAGACACCTGAGGATCGAACGGCCATGAACAACACCCCGCCATGCCGCACCCCTGGGCTGATCGGTGCCGGTGTCCTCCTGGTCCTGGTCCTGGTCGCTGATCTGATCACCAAATCAGCCGTCTTCACCATGGAGCACCTGTCGCAACGGGGCCTGATCGTCCAACATGTCAATCCCGGCATCGCCTGGGGCCTGTTCGGCGACTGGCAGGTGGCCGTGGCAATGATGACGGTCCTGGTCATCCCCCTGCTGGTGGTGGCATGGTGGTTCTGGCTGCGCCACGAAGGCCGAGGTCTGAACTGGGCCTTCGGCGGCATCATCGGTGGGGCCCTGGGCAACGGCTATGACCGTATCATGGCGGCCCTGGGACGGCTCGGCACCATGCCGGCAGGCAGCCCCCATGCCGGTCAAGAGATTGACGGAGTCCGCGATTTCATCCATGTCGATATCGGCATCTGGCCGATCAATCCCTGGCCCACCTTCAACGTTGCTGATGCCGCCATCAGCATCGGCGCAGTGGTCATGATGTGGTACATGCTGCGCAGCCCACAATCGGTCAGCAGCGGAACATCCGCTTGTCCTGACGCTCCCAAAGCTTCAGATGGAGGTGGGCAGGAGCAACACCGTGAAGATCGATCCGATCACCCGTGAGTTGATCTGCAAGGTGGTCTACGTCGGGCCAGGCATGTCCGGCAAGACCAGCAACCTGCAGTTCATCCGCAATCACGCCCCAGCTGATGCCGTGGGCGACATGGTCAGCATCGACTCCGACAGCGAGCGCACCCTTCAATTCGATCTTCTGCCCCTGGACATCGGCAGCGTCAAGGGCTACCGCTGCCGCTTCCAGTTCTATACCGTGCCTGGACAGAGCTACTATGCCGCGATCCGGCGCTCGGTCATCGCTGGAGCCGACGGTATCGTCTTCGTCTGCGACAGCCGCCGTGAGGCGATGGACGAGAACATCGAGTCGATGAACGACCTCTATGACCATCTGCGTCATCACAAGCTGCCCGATACCCTGCCGACGATCATCCAGTACAACAAGCAGGACCTGCCCACGGCCCTGCCGGCGGAGCAGCTCAATCCCCTGCTCAACCATCGCAACCTGCCCTACTTCAAGGCCTCGGCCAAGACCGGCATGGGCATCCTCGACACCCTCAAGAAGATCTCCCACATGGTCATCGATACCATCGCCGACCGGGACTCTCTTGATGATCTGCCCAGTGCCGACCACGACGACCTCTCGCCTACCAATGCCCCCCTGCCGTCAAGCCCCCAGGCCGATGAACCGACCTCCTGGCTGCTGACCTGTTTCAACTGCGAATCGCTGCTTGAGGTGCCCCATGCCAACCGTGGCGACGTGTTCACCTGTGGCTCCTGCGGATCTCCGCTGGAGGTGGTCGATGGCGACCGCGGCCTGACCCGCCGCCCGGCCACCCTGTCGGCTCCCCCCAAACCCCCGCCCCCCCCCCCCC
>SLQH01000258.1 GCA_007131555.1 Planctomycetota bacterium
CCTCCAGCCTCCAGCCTCCAGCCTCCAGCCTAAAGCCTAAAGCCTAAAGCCTACAGCCGGATTGAGGATCACACCCCGGCCTTATGCCGGCGCAACTGCTCGGCAAAGGTCTGGTTGGTGCTGGGCTGGTGGCCCTGCAGGGGCAGGAGGCCTTCGTGGACGGCGTCGACGATCCAAGCGGCCTGGGGGAAGTAGGTGGTCTCCAGTTCGGGGGCCGGGCAGATCCAGTTGCGGGCGCCGACCACCACCGGCGGGGCGTCGAGGTGGCCGAAGGCGCCGCGACCAACGATCTGGGCCACGGCCTGCATGAAGGACCCACGGGCACAGGCGTCGCCGGCCACCAGCAGGCGGCCGGTGCGGCTGGCCGAAGCGATCAGGGGCTGGTAGTCCAGGGGGTTGAGCCAGCGCACGTCCCAGACCTCGGCACTGATGCCGTAGCGCTCCTCCAGGATCTGGGCCGCCTCCATGGCCCGGTACAGGGTGGCGCCGATGGTGATGATGGTGAGATCCTTGCCCTCACGGCGACGGGCCGGCTGGCCCTCGGGGATCTCATAATATCCGGTCGGTACGCCGCCGGGCTCGAACTCCTCGCCGATGTCGTAGAGGCGCTGCGATTCCAGGTAGACCACCGGATCGGTGCCGGCCAGGGCGGTGTTGAGGATGCCCTTGGCATCGTAGGGGGTGACCGGGAAGGCGACCTTGAGGCCCGGCATGTGGGCGCACATCGCCGACCAGTCCTGGGAGTGCTGGGCCCCATACTTCATGCCCACCGAGATGCGCAGGACCAGGGGCATACGCAGGACCCCGGCCGACATCGACTGCCATTTGGCCATCTGGTTGAAGATCTCGTCCCCGGCCCGGCCGAGGAAGTCGCAGTACATCAGTTCGACCACCGCCCGGCCGCCTTCCAGGGCATAGCCGACCCCGCTGCCGACGATCGCCGCCTCGCTGATCGGGGCGTTGAACAGGCGATGGTAGGGCAGGATCTCGGTCAGGCCGCGATAGCAGGCGAAGGCCCCGCCCCAGTCGCGGTTCTCCTCGCCCCAGGCGGCCATGGTGGGATCGATGCTGAAGCGGTGGAGCATGGCCTCGAAGATGGCGTCACGCAGCTGGAAGACGCGGTTCTTGGCCACCCGGCTGCCATCCTCGGCCACGGCACTGCGGACCTTCTTGGCCAGCTGCTGGACCCGGGGGTTGTCGTCGATGGCGTGCAGCAGTTCCGGGGCCCGGTCGTCGCCCTTCTCCATGCGGGCGTTGGAGAACATCAGACGCCCGACCTCCTCCGGTTCGATGTAGGGTGAGCGCTGCGGGTCGATGGCCAGCTGCAAGACCTGCTTGACCAGGTCGGTGGTGGCACCACGACGGCAGGCGACACCCTCGGCATCCAGGACCTTGCCCTTGGTCAGCTTGGCGGCAAAGGTCTCAATGGCATCGGCGGCGATCCAGGCGTCGATCTCCTCCTTGCTGCGGTAGGAACTGGCATCGGAGGGCGAATGACCGGCCACCCGGTAGGTGATGGTCTCCAGCAGCACTGGGCCGGCGCCGCTGGTGCACAGGGCCTGCTTGCGGGCCACGGCCTCGGCCACCGCCAGGGGGTCGTAGCCATTGACCCGTTCGGCGTGCAGGGCGTTGGGGGCCACCCCGGCTCCGATCCGGGCCACGGCATCGTAGGCCATGGTCTCGCCACGGGTCTGGCCGCCCATGCCATAATGGTTGTTGAAGATGTTGAAGATGATCGGCAGGCCGCCGCGATGGGATGCGTCCCACAGGGTCCGGTACTGGTCCATGGCGGCGAAGTTGAGGGCCTCCCACACCGGACCGCAGCCCATCGAACCGTCACCGATGTTGGCGATGACGATGCCCGGTCGCCGGTTGACCCGCTTGAACAGGGCCGCGCCAGCGGCGATGTCGGCCGAGCCACCGACGATGGCGTTGTTGGGATAGATGCCGAAGGGGGTGAAGAAGGCGTGCATCGACCCGCCCAGACCACGGTTGAAGCCGGTGCTGCGGGCGAAGATCTCGGCCAAGGCGCCGTAGACCAGGAAGGCCCGGGCCAGGGCCCGGACATCGCCACCGCCGAACGATCCCTCGACCACCTTCAGCACCGCTCCGCCGGCGAAGTCGGCCATGATGCGCTGGAGATCGTCCTCACCCAGCTTGCGGATCGCCGACAGGCCCTTGGCCAGGATCTCGCCGTGGGAACGATGGGAGCCGTAGATGTGGTCGTCGATGCCCAGATGCAGGGCCTGACCGACCGCCGAGGCCTCCTGCCCGATCGACAGATGGGCCGGGCCGGGATTGTCATAGGCGATGCCCTCGTAGGCCCCCTCCAGCTTGATGCGCTGGAGCATGACCTCGAACTCGCGGATGATCAGCATGTCCTCCAGGATCCCGGTCAGCACCGCATCGCCGTGCTGGGCCCGCTCCTGCTTGAAGGACTGCTTATAGGCGCATCCGGGGATCACCGGACAGGTGACATCGGCCGGGGCGAAGACCTGGGCCGGATCGACAAACTGGGACTTGGGCATGGTCGTAGGACTCCAAACGGTGGTTGAGAATGATGTGGGGCAGGGCGTCAGGTCAGCGCAAGGCGAACATCGCCTCGCGGATGACCTCGCTGACGGTGGGATGGGGGAAGATGGTCTGCTTGATCTCGTCGACCCGGGCCTGGGATTCGATCATCGCGGCGGCGCCGAAGATCATCTCCGAGCAGGTGGCGCCGACCATATGGACCCCGATCAGGGCCCGGGTCTGGGCATCGACCACCACCTTGACCAGGCCGCGATCATCGTGCTCGGCCAGGAAGCGACCGCTGACGCTCATCGGCAGCTTGGCGGTGAGCACTGCCCGGCCCTGGGCCTTGGCCTCGGCCTCGCTCAGGCCGACACAGGCCACCTCGGGGGTGGTGTAGATCACCGCCGGCACGGCGTGATAGCGCATCCGGTCGGGCCCGCCGGCCATGGCCGCGACCACGACCTCGGCCTGACGCGAAGCGACATGGGCCAGCAGGGCCTTGCCGGTGCAGTCGCCGGCCGCCCAGATGCTGGGGACGTTGGTGCGGCAGCGCTCATCGATGACGATGCGTCCACGCTCAAGCGCCACGCCGACCTGTTCCAGACCCAGACCCTCGACATTGGGGGTACGCCCGGTGGCCACCAGCACACAGTCGGCAGCCGCCTGCTGGTCCTGGCCCTTGCGATCGGTGAAGGCTACATGCTCGGCGGTGATGGCCGTGACCCGGGCCTGGGTATGGATGGTGATGCCGTGCTGCTCCAGGGCCTGACGCAGGGTCCGGGCGCAGTCGAGGTCGGTGGCTCCGGCGATCTGGTCGAGCATCTCGACGACCGTCACCGCCACCCCGACACTGGCGAAGAAATGGGCGAACTCCAGGCCGATGACCCCACCACCGATCACCACCAGCGACTGCGGCAGGCGTTCCAGGGCCAGGATGCCGGTGGAATCGACCACATGCGCAAGGTCAAGGCCGGGGATCGGCGGCCGCGACGGCCGCGAACCGCTGCACACCAGGATATGGGCGGCGCTGTAGCGCTGGTCGCCGACCGCCACCGTGGTGGCATCCACCAGTTGGGCTTGGCCGGTGACCACCGTGACCTTGGCCCGTTTCATCAGGCCAGCGACCCCGACATTGAGCTGGCCGACCACCTTCTGCTTGCGGGCCTGGGCGGCAGCGAAGTCGAACTGCGGCGTGGCACTGACCCCGAAGGCCTGGCCATGACCGGCATAGTGGAATATCTTGGCACAGTTGAGCAGGGTCTTGGTGGGAATGCAGCCCCAGTTGAGACAGACCCCGCCCAGCACCGGTTCACGCTCGACCAGCAGCACCCGCCGGCCAGCCTCCCCAGCCCGTTCGGCCGCCACATAGCCAGCCGGGCCGCTGCCGATGACGATAAGATCGTAGGATTCGGTCATGATGAGGTCCTTGAAGGAAGAAGTGGAAGAAAGACAGGAGCCGGTGAAGAGATCATTAACCGAGCTGCTCCTGATGTTTTTGCGAGGTCCAGAGCTTATGTATTGTCACCACAGAGGACACAGAGATCACAGAGCATTCGCACCTGAATGAACTATTCGGCAAAGAAATGGGGCTTGGCATTCGCAGAGGAATGTAGCGCTCGGCAATCATATCCACCCTTTCTGTAACCTCTGTGGTCCAGAAATCAACATCTCATCCTCCTATCAATGGAATTGCACTAAAAACCACA
>SLQH01000366.1 GCA_007131555.1 Planctomycetota bacterium
TCGCCTTTGGTGAGCGATATGACATCGGTGACCATGTCGCGCTGGCCAGCGCCTGGCTGGCCAGAGCCCGATAGGATCATCAGACATGTCCTGGGTGGCAGGGCTGGGATGGCCCAGGGTGAAGAAGCTGACCGATCCCCGTCACCAGGACGGATACAGGGCCGAAAGTCGGGTGTGTTGGTATCTGCGGCGCCGGGGATGGCGCATCGTTGCCCGCAACTGGCACGGCGGCGGCGGTGAGCTGGATATCGTCGCCTGTCGCTGGCGAACCCTGCTGGTGGCCGAAGTGCGTTACCGACGTCGGGGCAAGCCCTTGCTGAGCATCGACCGCACCAAGATCGAACACCTGCTACGGGCCAGTCGAGCACTGGTGCGAGCCCATCATCTCCAGGCCTACCGCCTGCGCCTGGATCTCTGCGGGGTTGACGGTCGGGGCCGGATCGTCCGCCACCGCGATATATTACGTTGATGCCCCATCTTCAACCGCCCGAGCCAGTCCGGTAGCCACCGCCTGCAACAGATCCTCCCGACTGAAGGGCTTGGCCAGCAGACCACAGGCACCGGCAGCCAACAGACTGCGAGCCTGCTCTTGGTCGCTGAATCCAGTCATCAGCAGCACCGGGACCGTAATGCCGGATTCACGCAAGGCCTGATAGGTGTCAGCTCCATTGCGCCGAGGCATCAATAGATCGAGCAGGATCAGATCAACCGGCACCTGGGCTACGGTGGCCAGGGCGGCATCGCCATCACCACATTCCGTCACCGTATAGCCAGCCCCCTCCAGGATCCCCACCACGCTGGATCGCACCGGCTGCTCATCGTCAACCACCACAATCCGCCACGGCGTGGACCGCGGCGGCGGCAGCGGCGGGGGCTCCTCTCTGGGCTGTTTCAGACGCAAGGTGCCCTCAGCCAAGGGCAGTGACATGACAAACGCAGCTCCCCCGCCGGGACCGTCTTCCACGGCAATGGTACCGCCCATCCCCGTGACGATGCCATGCACCGCCGCGAGGCCCATGCCGACTCCCTTATGGGATTGCTTGGTGGTGAAGAAGGGCTCAAAGATCCGCTCGCGCAAGGCCGGATCGATACCAGGACCGGTATCGATCACCGATACCCGCAAGCGTTCTTCAGGCTCAGCAGTGGTGACAAAACGCACCATGCCACCATCAGGCATGGCATCGCGGGCGTTGAGGGCGAGATTGAGCAGGGCATTGTGGATCTGTCCCGGATCACCATAGACAGTGGCCAAGGGAGCCTGTGTCTCGCTGACGATCTCGATGCGCGGATCAATGGTATGGCGCAACATGCCCGCCAATTCATTGATCACGACATGCATGTCGACCACCTCAAGCCGATAGCTCCCCTTGCGGGCATAGGCCAGCAATTGATCCGTGAGATCGGCCGAACGGCGCGCACAGGCCAGGATCTGATCGACATAGGCATGACGCGGATCATCAGCCAACAGCTTGCCGGCCAGCAGTTCGGCGAATCCCATGATGCCGGTCAACTGGTTGTTGAAGTCATGCGCCACCCCTCCAGCCAGGCGGCCGATCGACTCCAGCTTCTCGGCCTGCCGCAGACGTTCCTCCTGTTCACGCAGGGCCTCACGAGCAGCATGCTGGGCACTGACATCGCGGAAGACCAGGATGACGCCGCTGATGGCCCCATCTCTAGCCATGATCGGGGCAGCACTGTCGGCCACCCGATGACTGGCGTCATTGCGGTCATACAGGATGCGATCACTGGCCGGATTGACCACCTCCTGGCGCTGGAGGACCTGTAGGGCCGGGTCCTCCAGGGGATGTCCGTCATCAGGATCACACAGACGATAGATCTCATCAAGGCTGCGGCCGCGGGCCTCGGCCAGGGGCCATCCGGTCAGGACCTCGGCGACAGGATTCATGCGCGTCACCCGACCCCAGATATCAATGGTGATCACGGCATCAGCAATCGACCGCAGGGTCAAGCGCAGGTCCTCCTCACGCTCCCGCAAGGCGTCCTCGGCAGCCTGACGACGACGTTCACCGCGCAGGATACGCAGGGTATTGATGGCCCCCAAGGACAGCACCACCACCAGGATGAGCGCCACTACCGGCAGCAGACGCCGATACAGGGCCGCCTGGGCATCAGCCATGTCCTGGCGGTAACTGGCCGTTCCAATCACCCAACCCCAGGGCTCGAACAGGGCAACATAACCGATCTTGGGCTCGATCCGCTCGGCATCATCCAGCCATTGCCAGTGATAATCGAGAAACGCCGACCCTTCGGCCAGACTGCGATCAACCATCTGCCGGATCAGGGGAGCTTCACCGACGATCAGATCAGCCAGTTCCCGACCTTCCAGATCATCACGATAAGGATGCATGATCATCCGATAGCGGACGTCCAGAACCCAGAAGTAGTCGGTTCCATCAGCCCCATAGCGCAACTGACGGAGACGGTTGATGGTCCGATCCTTGGCCGTTTCCGGGTCAATGGCCCCGGACTCGATCAGGGCCTGGGCATCATGCAGGGCCGTCATCACAACCTGCACCAGACTGCGCAGCTTGTTGCGCTCCTGGTATTCGTAATTGCGATCCAGGATCCCACGGAACAACGGTACGATGGCCAGCATCAGGATGACCACCGTAATGATCGGCGGCAGGATGCTGGACAGAGCCAGACGCAGCCCCAGGCGATGCCGGTGCAGCTCCAAGGACTGGCGCAGGATCACATCAGAGCTGGCCGTACCGCGCCGTGAAGCAGACATGATGGCCAGTATGCGCCAGCAACGAAGCCATGCCAGCGGAAACACTGGCAGAATGCCGGATATCCGTTCTCGTCACTGTCCGGAATCGTCGTGCCTTCAACGGCAGCAGGTCAATCCAGACAACCGGCCTGCTTGAGATGGGCGGCCAGGTCCTGATCCATGGTCTGGATATGGCGCACAAACCACCGTCGCAAGGCAATGGCCAGATCATCGGACAGGATCAGCCGACCCTGACTGCGGTCCTGACGACGACGCTGGACGAAACCCTCGACCTGCTCCATGAAATCGTCGTGGGCCAGACGATGGGCGGCCTCATCAGGATAGGCCGTAGCCTGCATCCGCTCCTCCTCACGAGCGAAATGATGCTGGGCATACTCATCGATACGATCCAGGATGTCATCAAGCACCTGGCCCTGTTGACCAGCGCTCAGGCTGTCCTCCAGCAGATCCATGGCCCCGATCAGATGACGATGGTCGGCATCCTGCCACTCAAGGCCGGTCCGGATGGCAGAAAACCACCCTGTGCTGCGTTCCTCGCCCATCACTGCTCCTTCCCAGACCGCCGCCGAGACCCCGCTCAACCGGCGCCTGCGCATCATCACCATTACAACGGCCCAGACAAGGCGTCATCCGAGCTTGATACACCGGACAGGGCCGTTGCCAGGAGATGGCGCATCACCTCCGGCGGACGGTGACCGACATGGCGAGCCACGCAGTGACCATGATCGAAGACGATGAGGGTCGGCAGATGACGGATGTCATAGTGGTGGGCCACCGCAGCCAGACGCTCGACATCAACCAAGGCCAACTGGCCCGGTCGCCCGGCAGTCCGCATCATCTCCTCGATCTGGCCGCGCAACACCATACAGACCCGACACCAATCGGCCTTGAACATGACCAATACCGGCCGATCAGGCATCTGGCTCAGCAGAGCCTCCAGATCATCGGCGGCAGTGATCTCCTGGGTCGCCATCGCACCCGGACACAACCCAGGCCGATCGGAAGAAGGACGATCAGCGTTCATGTCCTCAATACGTGAATACTGCGGACCCGTTTGGGCTGGCACCACCTCCCAGGACATGGCCAGGACCCAAAGCCGGCTGGAGGCTGCAGGGCGTAGGCTGGAGGGTTGCTGCTCAAGCCGATATGCGCAGAGAGCAAGGCTTCACCTTGTGGTGGTGATCGTTGCCAGACACAACAGTTCCGCATCTTTCAACGGCCATGACCATAGCCGCATTATTACCCGGAGTACCGGGCCTTGGCCCGTGTACATTGGCGGGCGGAGATTCTTGAGACAGACATAGGCCAGGGCGGCGGTACCATCGGCTGCAAGGCGCTTGCGTTCATCATCGCCGTGAATGATGACGAGTCGCGGGATCCACAGGCCGTATGACGCTCATCATGGCGACGTCCTGGTTGGTATGCGACGAAAGCATGGCAGCCGCGCGTCGGCA
>SLQH01000179.1 GCA_007131555.1 Planctomycetota bacterium
AAATGAGCAAATTACCCAGGGGGCCATGCTCAACCCACGTTGCCTCAACCCGCGGCGCAACCACGTCAACCGCGACAGTCAATGTCCGTCGCGCCGCGGCTTGAAGCAACGCTAGTCATTTTTATCGGACCAGATGATGCTGCGGGGCTGTCGTCCAATATGGTGGTGATATCATTCAAGGTCGGCCGTCGCTCCGGTTTCTTGTCGAGACAGCGTGTGATGAGTCGGTCAATTTCGGATGAGACATTGGGACAGGCCTGGCTGACACGGCGCGGGGTCCTGTTGAGGTGGGCCAGCATCGCTTCGTAGGGTGTAGTGGCATCGAAGGGTAGCTGGCCGCTGAGCATCTGGAATAGACTGACCCCCAGGCCGTAGATGTCGGCGGGCGGTCCGGCGTTCTTGATCTCCTGGATGGCTTCTGGGGCCATGTACAGCGGGGTGCCGACGGTCAGTCCAGTGGCTGTCAGGCGCATGATATCCGGGTCATCAAAGTGGCGGGCCAGACCCATATCGGCGATTTTGACCGTGCCGGTAGAGGTCAACAGCAGGTTGTCGGGCTTGATGTCGCGATGAACGATGCCCATGGCATGGATGGCCTGGAGACCGGCGACGATATCGCCCGTCATGGCTCGCGCGGTCACCTCGTCCATGGGGCCGTTGTGGTCAAGGGCTGTGCCGATACTCATGCCATCGACATATTCCATGATCAGATACATCACTCCTTGTTCGATGCCCGAACCGAGGATCCTGACCACATTCCGGTGGCTGATTGTCTCAGTGGTAGCAACCTCTCGTTGAAAGCGTTCCTGCTGATCATCTGTGTCGTTGTCGGTGCAGGACAACAGCTTGATGGCGACCATGTCCCCCGAGACCAGATGTCGGCCTTTGTAGACGGTGGCTGTGCCACCCTTGCCCAGGGGTTCCAGCAGGCGTATGCCGCCGATTTCGCGGGCCTGTGTGTCGTGGTCGTCGCTGGAGCCGATCATCATGGCCAAGGCCCGCTCACCGGCCCTGATCCGAGCCCGGAGTTCGTCTGGGTTGAATGGCTTGATCAGGTAATCGTTCACTCCGGTGTCAAGGCCGGTGACCACGTCATCTGAGCCATCGCGGGTGCTGAGCATGATGATGTATGGTTGATCAATGCCAGGGCTTGCGCGTAGAGAGCGGACCACCTCAATGCCATCCATCTCAGGCATCATCCAGTCCAGTATCACCATGCGCGGAGCGTCTGGTTGCTGCAGCAGGTCCAGGGCGGCCGCCCCATCTGCTACGGCGGTCACCTCGTGTCCTCGTGACTGCAACAGCCAGGTCAGCATGTCGCGTGATGTACGATCATCATCAGCAATCAGGATGCGCATACGTTGTTGTCCATCATGATGAGGTATCCATGATCATTGTGGCATTGCTTGAAAGGGCAAGGACAGAGATTATGTGTCTGATTGGATGGCGGACTGAGCCTTGGCAAAGGCGTCGTGCAGGGAAGGCAGCAGATCGGCGACTGACTCCAGTTGTCCGGCCCTGGCTGCACTTTCCATGACTGCAGCGACGTCCCGCATCGTGGCGGTTCCGATGTTGGCGCTGGCGCCCTTGATGCGATGGGCCAGCATTTCGCACTGATCCTGATTGCTCTGTTCAAGGGCTGTGGCCAGGGACGCGATCTGTCCTGGCATGTCCTCACAGAAGGTGGCGCACAGGATGTTGGCCAGGTTATCATCGCCCATCATGCGCCGTACCAGTTCGGCCCGGTCGAAGACCATCGAGGATGCTGTGGCAGTATCGATCCGGGCGGTGGTGACGGTGGTCCGGGCTTCAGCCAGGGGGTCAGCGGGCAGCCATCGATCAAGGGCCCTGATCAGGTCTTCGGGGATGATGGGTTTGGTCACGTAGTCATCCATTCCGGCAGCCAGGCATCGTTCGCGGTCGCCCTGCATGGCATGGGCGGTCATGGCGATGATCGCCACCCGTGACAGATGTCGTTCCTGTTCTCGGGTTCGGATCAGGCGAGTAGCCTCAAAGCCGTCCATCTCTGGCATCTGCACATCCATCAGGATCAGGTCGTAGTGGACTTGGGCGCTGGCGCTGACTGCCTCCCTGCCATCGGCCACTGCAGAGGCGTTGAGACCCAGTTTCTTGAGCATGCTCAGGGCCACCTGCTGATTGGTCTGGTTGTCTTCGACCACCAGGACCCGGCCCTGGCGGGTGGTCTTGGTCTGTAATTGCTCCCGAGCCTGATGTCGGGTGGTGATGCCGATGTCGATGGTCGGGTCCTGGGCCTTGGCTACGACCAGGGCCAGGACATCGCGCAGGTCGCGGGGCTGGGCCGGTTTGGTGAGATAGCCGGCAAAACCGATCTCCTGCATGCGCCGGGCATCGCCCCGATCACCGACGGAGGTCATCATGATCATCAGGATGCTCAGGCGCGGATCAGCATGGATGGCATTGCCGAGGGCGGCTCCGTCCATGCCGGGCATCTGCATGTCGATGAGGGCGATCCGATACGGGTCATCGTCATCCCGGGCTTGGTACAGGGCTTGCAGGGCCTCAGGGGCCGACGCGCAACTGCCGACCCGCATCTGCCAGGCTGCGCATTGCCGTTCCAGCACTTCGCGGTTGGTGGCATTGTCATCCACCACCAGGATACGGAGGTCGTGCAGCTCCGGGGGGGCGATGCGCCGGGTGGCCATGTCATCAGGCTGACGACCCAGGCGGATGATCGACCAGAAGGTCGAGCCTGTTCCGGCCACGCTATCCACCCCAACGGCACCCCCCATCATCTCACTGAGTTGTCGGGTGATGGCCAGGCCAAGTCCGGTGCCACCGAACTTGCGGGTGGTTGAGGCATCGATCTGGGAGAACTTGTTGAAGAGCAGGGGGAGCTTGTCGGCGGGGATGCCGATGCCGGTGTCGCTGATGCTCAGGCGCAGGGCGATGGTGTCAGCATCGCCAGGCTCCTCGACCGTAACCCGGACGGCGATCTCTCCGGACTCGGTGAACTTGACGGCATTGCCGACCAGATTGGTCAGGATCTGGCGTATCCGGCCCGGATCCCCCCGCAAGCGGGATGGCACATCACTGTCAGCTGCGCAGATGAATTCCAGCCCCTTCTCCTGGGCTCGGAGGGCCATGGCGGAAGCGAAATCTCCAAGTAGATCGTGGATGTCAAAGTCCAGTTCCTCCAGTTCCAGCTTGCCGGCTTCGATCTTGGAGAAATCAAGGATGTCATTGATCAAACCGAGCAAGGCCATGCCGCTGCTGTGGATGGTCTCAGTGTACCGTTGCTGCTCGGCGCTCAGGGGGGTGTCGAGCAGCAGATTGGCCATGCCCAAGACCCCATTCATGGGGGTCCTGATCTCGTGGCTCATGTTGGCCAGGAACTCGCTCTTGGCGATGCTGGCCATCTCTGCCTTGGCGGCCATCTGTGACGCCTTGCCGGAGGCCTCTTCGAGGGCCTGGTTCATTTCCAGCAGGTCCAGTTCGGCGCGTTTGCGATCGGTGATGTCCTGATGAGTGCCGAGCATGAGAAGTGGCTTGCCATCTTCGGTCCACGATACGACCTTCCCGCGATCAAGAACCCAGATCCACGTGCCGTTCTTGTGCTTCATCCGCGATTCATAGTCGTAATATGCTCGTTCTCCTTTGAAGTGGGCTTCCAGTTGTTCGCCGCTTTCTTTCAGGTCGTCAGGATGAGCATATTTCATCCAGGTGTCAATGGATACAGGGCTGATCTCATCGAGTCTATAGCCGATAATCTCTGCCCAGCGTTCATTGAAGACCGTTTCACCGGTCTGGACATTCCATTCCCAGGTTCCTACATGCGTCCCCTCGATAATGCCCATAAGGCGCAGTCGTTCCGTTTTAAGCGCCGCCTCGGCATCCTTATGATGGGTCTGGTCAAACATGTAGCCGCGGATTGCTGTCAATTCTCCTTGGTCATCACGAACCAGTTTGGTAAAGTCGTAAAACCAACGGTATTCACCATCTGCACGTTTGAGACGGTAGGATTGTTCATAGGCGTCAATATGGTTGACAATATTATGACTCACCTCTGCAACCAGACGCTCGATATCGTCGGGATGGATCAGTGCTGCATAACGGAAATCGGGCATCAGCATGTGCTCTGGGGTATAGCCAAGCACCTGTTCCACGTTGGCCGAAACATTCCGGACTGGCCAGGTCTCTGAAGGATCCCATTCAATCGTAA
>SLQH01000295.1 GCA_007131555.1 Planctomycetota bacterium
TATGTTCGCCTCAAGAATCATTGCCCGCCAATGTACGCGGGCCAAGGCCCGGTACTCCGTGTGGAGATGCGGCGATCTTGGGAGTTTGTAGGGGATCGACTGACACGTCGCCTGGCTGGGCCATTTCGGTCGCTATCCCTTACAGACTCCTAGTTGTTCGAGGTTCTCTTGTAGCCGCGCCAGGTTCGTCCTTATCGTCGCAGGCATGGAAGATGATCAGCAAACACCCAGGCCCATTGGTCTGAGCGCTTGTCGGCTGTCACTCATCAGTATTGAGCAACTGTGCCAGGTGATGCGAGATCTCGGCCTGGTTGAAGGGTTTCTGGATGAATCCGGCCACGCCCTGGTCGAGCAGGCCTTGGGCGGTGCCATTGAGGCTGTAGCCAGAGGCCAGCAGGACCTTGACTGCGGGGTTGATGGCGGCCAGGGCGGTAAAGGTCTCGGGTCCGCCCATTTTGGGCATGATCATGTCGAGCACCACCAGATCAATGTCGCGCCAATGATCGGCGTAGTAGGCGATGGCCGCCGGTCCGTCAGCCATGGTCACCACCTGATAGCCGAGGGGGCTGAGCAGGTCGACCGAGAGCTGGCGGAACATCTCCTCGTCATCGACTACCAGCAGCCGCAGGGGGGCTGGGGCCAAAACGGCGCTACGGGTCGAGTCGCTGCTCTCGTAGGCCGAGGCGCTGTCCTCGGGTGGCAGGTAGATGCGGAAGGTGGTGCCGTGGCCCGGCTCACTATAGACGTTGATGGCTCCGCGATGCTGCTTGACGGTACCATAGACCGAGGCCAGACCGAGGCCGGTACCCTGACCGATCTCCTTGGTGGTGAAGAAGGGCTCGAAGATGTGGTCGAGCATGGCCTGGGGGATGCCGATGCCGTTGTCGGTCACGCACAGGCACAGGTAGGGGCCGGGCTGGAGGTCATAGGGCACCTGCGCGCAGTAGTCGGTATCGAGGCTGCGGATGGCGGTGGCGAAACCGATCTCTCCACCCTCCGGCAGGGCATCGCGGGCGTTGAGGGCGAGGTTGAGGAGCAGGTTCTGCAGCATCGACGGGTCGCCCAGGACGGTCGACGGTTGGGCCTTGAGGTGGGTGGTGAAGACGATGCGCTTATCGACGCTGCGCTGGAGGACGGTGATGGTCTCGGTGATGAGCTGATGTAGGTCGACGCTGATCGACTGGAAATGGCCCTTGCGGGCGAAGGCCAGTAGTTGCCGGGTCAGATCGGCGGCCCGCTGGGCGGCATCAAGGATCGGGCTGACGAAGGACTGCAATTGGGGATCCGGCAGACGTTGATGCAGCAGTTGACCGTAGCCGGTGATGACCGCGAGTTGATTATTGAAGTCGTGGGCGATGCCCCCGGCCAGTTGGCCGATGGCCTCCATCTTCTCCATCTGTTCCAGGCGTTGGCGCAGCGACAGGTCGCGCATGAAGACCAGGGCCCCATGATGACCGGCATAGTCGATGGGGATGGCGCTGACCATCACCGGGACCGGTCGGCCATCGCAGCGCAGGATGATCTCATCAACGGCCTCGACCGCTTCCCGGTCGTGGTTGAGGCGGGCGATGCGGGCCCGGATCTGCTCATGGTGATCGGGGAGGAAACGATCCAGAACCGCTTGGCCCAGGAGCTGGCTGCTGTTGGTAGCGCCGAACAGTTCCACGGCCGCCTGGTTGGCATAGGCAAAACGATGTTCAGTCTGGATGAAGATGGCCTCAGGGGCCGCCTCGATGAAGTGGCGGAACTGCTGCTGGCTGGCCATCAACTGGTCGGCAGCCAGTTTGCGGGCGCTGATGTCTTCGATGACACAGGCGAACTGGCCCGGTTGGGGGCAGTAGGCGTTGACCTCAAAGTAGCTGTGCAGTTCACGACTGAAGCTGGCGAAGGCGGTGCTCTGGCCGGTCAGGGCGACCCGGCCGTAGGTCTCGATCCACGCCGCTTCGGTCTGGGGCAGGACCTCCAGGACCCGCCGCCCGACCACCCGCTCGGCGCTCAGGCCGGTCAGACGCTCAAAGGCCGGATTGACCATCAGGAAGCGATAGTCGCAGGCCCGGCCCTGGTGGTCGACGATGATTTCATGGAGGGCGAAGCCGTCGATCAGATGGGTGAAGAGGTGGCGGAAGCGCTGTTCAGCGACCTGCTGCTGGTGGTACAGGTCGCGACGATGCAGGGCCATGGCCAGATCATTGGCGATGTTTCCGATTATGGTCTGTTCATGGTCGCTGATCAGGGTGTCGTGACGGGCGCTGGCGATCAGGGCGCCATAGGTGCTGCCGCCGTGGCGCAGGGGCGCGGTCAGGGTCAGCATCGTATCAAGATGGGCCAGCAGATCGCGCAGTGGACAGGCGGTACACTCCGGATCGTCCGGTCGATGGATCACCACGGCATCTTGGGCCAGAGCCGCTGCCACGCAGTCAGGGGTGGTGCCCATGACCGGCAGATCGCTCTCGGCAGCGCTGAACCAGCGGGTGATCTGGCCACCGGCGGACAGGGTGGCGATCCAGGCATGATGATAGCCGCCGACCGTGACCAGATGCTGGCAGGTCTCGGTCAGCAGATCCTGGGGACTGGTCAGTTGGGCGATCATCTGGTTGATGCGGCTGGCGACCAACAGCAGGGCCTCCATGCGCCGTCGTTGGGTTTGGGCCATGCTACGACCGAGGGCCAGTTGCAGATCTCCGGCCACCACTTCCAAGAGATGTTGTTCTTCCTCAAGAAAGCCGATGCCGTCAGGATTGTCTTGGAGTGAGGCTTCGATCAGGCCGTCGTCTGGATTACGCACCGTGAGTGCTTGACGGATGCGCTGCGAACCAGGAGTGCCGGGCGATTGGGCCTCATGGCCGGGGATGACGATCCGGATCACGGTGCTGCTTGGCTTGTAGAAGGCCTGCGGCAGGGCATTGGCAATCGAAGCGAGCAGATGGCCCAAGTCATCATCTGCTTCGGTGGCCAGCAGGATGCGGGTCAGTTCCCGTAGGAAGGCCAGTTCCTTGGCGCGTTCTGCGGCCAGACGGGCGGAACTCAGGGGGCTGTGGTCGTTGGACATCGGCCTTCGCGATCAGCAGGGCAGAGAGGTGACGTGAGCGACAACGGGCCATGTGAGCTTGCCAGGGGCATGCGCATGGCGCCGGACTGAATTTAAATCCGGCTGTCGGCTTGCGACTTGCGGCTGTAGGGTTGTTGTACAAAGTGACATAGACAAATTCGGGCTTTCATCCAGAAGGTGAGCCGGTTCTGGTTGCGTATGTCCGCTTGAATAGCAACCCTATAGTCTAAAGCCCAAAGCCTAACTGCCGTTTTTAGGATGAAGGGTCTGAATTGTTGCTGCATGGGGTGTGACAGCGTAGCTGAAGTTTGTATAATAGGTGATGGCGGTCTGGCGTTGGGCAGGTTTCGGAAACGGGTGAAGAGAGTCGTTTCTGTTGGTGATAGAGCGACCTCTTGGAAAGGTAAGAATACGAGCAGAAGCGTGGCCATACAAGGTGCAAATATCAGTTGACGACAGTCAGTCCGGCCAACGATGCGCGCCCGCTGCTTTTGGAGACGACCGCCTGCGATCACTCTCAGCGGCCTCATGGCTTTGACACGGAGCACCGGGCCTTGGCCCGCGTGCCGACGCGCGGTTCTCATGGGTTCGCCATGTGTCAGCCAGATCGGAAGCAGGACACCCGTACTACGGCTCGCAGATACCGCGACTAGTCTGTAGGGGATAGCGATCGAGCACAAGCGCAGTGCATTTTCGAGTTCCGATTTCGTCGAAAACCGCAGCTATAGCCGTACGGGCTCCTAGGCAGCAACCCAGAACGTAAGCGGGGTACAACGATAGGGGCGCCGCTCCGGCCTATATCCGCCTCAAACCTCTCCGCCCGCCAATGTACACGGGCCAAGGCCCGGTACTCCGTGTAATAATGCGGCTATGGCCACGGCCTTTGACAGATGCGGAACTGTTGATTCTGGCAACGATCACCACAGCCGGATTTCCGTGAATGATTGGCCCAGGCCCCGGACTCGCCCCAAACCACCGCCCTTCCCAAACCCACCACGGAGCACCGGGCCTTGGCCCGCGTGCCGACGCGCGGCTGCCATGTTTTCGTCGCATACCAGCCAGGACGTCGCCATGATGAGCGTCATACGACCTGTGGATCTCGCGACTCGTGATCATTCACGGCGATGATGAA
>SLQH01000087.1 GCA_007131555.1 Planctomycetota bacterium
AGCCGGCACGGATGGTGGGCTTCAGCCCGCCGTTCCACCACCAAACACCAGATCCCACCAACAATCACCCACGGCATCCGTCCACCAACCTCCAGCTCCATCCAAAACCACTGCCCATCACAACCCCACCACGGAGCACCGGGCCTTGGCCCGCGTGCCGACGCGCGGCTGCCATGCTTTTCGTCGCATACCAGCCAGGACGTCGCCATGATGGTCATAATACGGCCCGTAGATCCCGCGACTCGTAATCATTCATGGCGATGATGAACGCAAGCGCATTGCCGCGATGACGCCGCCGCCCTGGCCTACGTCCGTCTCAAGAATCTCCGCCCGCCAATGTACGCGGGCCAAGGCCCGGTACTCCGGGTAATAATGCGGCGATCCTGGAAGTCTGTAGGGAATCGACAGGCACGTCGCCTGTCTGGGCCATTTCGGTCGCTATCCCTTACAGACTCATCGGAGTAGTCAGAAGGGTGGTTCGTCACCATCTGTTGATGGTGAAGACCAGGACTCATCCCAGGTGCCGCGTTGCAAGGCATCCTCTGGCGGCCAGTCCAGAAATGGATCAAGGGCCTCCCGGAGGGCCTGTTCACGTTTCTGCAAGGCCTGGGGATCCGGCTCGTCACCTTGAGCGGCAGCGGCCAGGAGGGCGTCCATATGACGGCCCTGCTTGGCCCAGGCATCCTGATCAACTGGCAGGGGACGGCGCTGGTCCCAGGTCTCTGCGATACGCTGGCGCAGCCGAGCGCCTGTCTGCGCTCCCAGCAAGGGCAGGGACTCGCAGCCCAGCAGCACCTGCCAAGCCTCCCTATCACCATGCCGATGACTGAGGATGCCAAGCAGTTCGGCCAGGGCGGGGCCGTCGTCCTCATCGAGCAAGCGGGTCAACAGCACGGGACTCAGTTCACGAGAACCAAGCGCACGCACCCGACCCATCGCATACAACAACCCGGCCTGGTGTTGGCCGGCGGCTGACAGGGCCTCATATGCCTGGCAAGGCCCCCATAGACAGAGCGACTGTCGCGGCAGCATCAGACTCTGGATCATGCGGGCTGCTCCCAGGCGATGCTCACCGGCAGCCAACAGACAGCGCCCGTGCAGATGCACGGTTTCATGTGATGGTGCCAGGGCCAGGGCGCGACGAGCGGCGGCCACTGCCTGATCATGATGACCGGCCGCCAACAAGGCTTCGGCCTCGGCACGATGGGAGACGGCCTGATCGACATGTACGGCCTTGTGATCGCGGGCCAGGACCAGGGCCTCATCGATCCGATCAAGGGCGATCAGGCATTGGACCACCGCCACCACATAGGCCGAAACCGGATCCCCCTGGTACATCAAACGCGCCCAGGCCAGGGCCAGGTCCGGGCGACCCAGGGCCCAGGCCTGTTCCAGGGCCATATAATAGATCAGGCCCTGTTCCACCACGCGCGGCATGTTCTCCACCAACACGGCTTCGGCCCGGTTGAGATCACCGCCCAGGGCCAGCGCATGACTACGCCACCCGGACAGGCGGTTGGCACCGAAATCAGGACCCAAGTCATCAATGTGACGCAACACCACAGCAACCGGGCGATGGTTGCAGAGAGCGCCGAGATAAGTGCTCAGACTGCGCCAATGACGCGGAACCTGCCCAGTGATGGTCTTGTAGGTGGACAACTCCTGTTCAAACAGCCGTATGGCATCGTCAGGACGCCCTTCATGCAACAGATCCATCATCCGGGCCAGGGGATCACCGGGCAGCTGTGAAGCACCGGCAGCCAGCTGTCTCCAGACCCTGGCGATACGATGCTGGAGCATCAGGTTGCGCAAGCGTAGGGCCGTCAGGGCGAGTTGGGACAGCATGGCCTGGGTCTGGAGTTCGGAATCTGCCGCTTGGGCGGCGGACAAAGCCCGGCCCAAGGCGTAACGGCTGGGATGTTCATGAGGCGCCCAAGTGCGGGCCTGCCAGCGCCAGGGTTCGACGCGGGCCAACAACAGTGCGAAATCAACCCGTTCCTGGGCTCGCAGCAACGGCCAGCAGGCCTCTGCGGCGCTATAGGCCACCGTACTGTGCGGATCCAGGGCCAAACGGCGCAGGATGCCGACAGGCACCAGATCGGGCCGCAATGGCGCGGCTTGCACCAAAGCGGCCCGCAGGCGCCAATCATGATGCTGGGACAGACGCTCAATACGGGCCGCCCAGGCCTGGGGCGGATCGTCAGGACAGGGTGCCGGCCAGGCTTCGATCCAGGCGGCCAGGTCTTCAACCCGTCGGCCCCGTTCGCCAAGCCGGCCAGGATCGGTCACCGCCTGATCAATGGCCGCGATCTGCCGCCGCCGCTGCACCACGGGATCAATGGCATCCGCTTGTTCCAGCAAGGCCGGCAGCATCGGCCGTGGCCCAAGGACCATCTCGACCTGGGTCACGACATGGCGCAGCAGATTGGGAGCCGAGGCTGCCAGGGCCGACTCGGCGATCTCCTGAGCGGCCACCTCCAGGACCTCACGCAACTCTGGCACATCAGCGCTGAGCCCAGCGGCGCGTTGGGCCACAGCCAGCCGTACGGTGGGATCGGCCTCAGAGACCGCCGCGATCATGCGGCGGGACTCCTCACCGCGCTGGCGCAGATCACGATGGATCTCCTGATGACGCAACATCGCATGCAGACCAGCCAGCAACAAGAGCAGCCCGACCGCAAGCCCCAGGCCCCGCCGGGCCCAACGGCTCATCCGCTGGTGCCGCCGCCGACGTTCCTGGGCCAGACTCAGGGCCTCCCTGAGGGCCGGATCATCGGTCCGGGGCAGCTGGGCAGCAGCCAGGCCAAGGTCGCCATCGCGCAGGGCTTGGCGCACCCGGGCGGCAGCCGCCAGACGATGCCCGGCAGCAGCCTCATCGGCCAAGGAGGGCAAGGCGGCGGCACCCTGGGCAATGGCCGCCAGACTGGCCGCTACAGCATGAACCTGTCGCCCCCGGGCCAGGGCCAGATCGCTGCGGGCCTTGCCCAGGGCAGCCCGGGCCTCGGCCTCGGCCCCACTGGCTCGCAACCAGGCCCCACAGGCAGCAGCGAACGAACGGGCGTCAGGACGCAGTACCGGATCATCATCCAGACAGGCCCAACAGAGTCTGACCAGGGCCTGGGGAAGCCCGTCCGGCACTGGCGCCGGACGGTTGCGGGACGCCCGACGCAGGACCTCCATGACCGTCTCGGCGCGATGCGGCGGGCTGCCGGTCAACACGTGATAAAGGGTCGCCCCCAGGAGATAGATGTCGGTGGCCGGACCGATGCGAGCCAAGTCGCCGCGGGCCTGCTCGGGGGCCAGATAGCTGGGGGTACCGGCGCAGGCATTGGCCTCGTCAAGACGCGGAGCGGCCGCGGGCGCCGTGCTGTCTACGGCCACCGCCAGACCCCAGTCGATGAGAGTCGCTACGCCATTGTCAGCAACCATGATGTTCGAGGGCTTGATGTCGCGATGGATGACGCCACAGCTATGGGCGTAGGATAATGCCTCGGCCACCCGTTGCAGCATTGCGATGACCGTCGTGAGGTCCACCTCACCCAGGCAAGCAGACAAAGACCGACCCCGCAACCAGCGCATGGCCATCCAGCCCGGCCCGGCATCATGGACCGTGACGATGTGGGGATGACCGAGGACCGCAGTCAGCAGGGCCTCGCGTTGCATCATCGGCCCTACCGACACGCGATCGGGACGGATCACCTTGAGGGCGACTGAACGGTCCAGGGGATGCTGCCGCGCCAGCAGGACCTCTCCCATGCCCCCTGATCCAAGGCTGCCATGAGTCTGGAATCGCGCATCCGGTTCGGCCTCGCAGCGCCTGCGGATGCGGGTGGGATCACTGCGATCAGCAGTGATGGCATCGTGGCCGCTTGGGGCCAGAGTGCTCGAATCGCGCCAACTGTCTGCCATCAGCAGGGTCTTGGAGCCGGATTCCTGGTCATCGCCCCGATCTCCGGACGGCAACTGCGCCATGGTGCGCGATGAACGGGATACGACCTGGGTCAAGGAGGACCAGCCCTCCGGCAACAATACGGTATCGGCCGCGACCCGAGGATCACCCTGATCACGGCCATGCCAGTCGGGATGCACCGGAGCGTTCATGGCCGAGTCTCCAGCAGGTCCTGGAAACGAGCCAGGTGAGCGCTGATCTCAGCCGCCCAGCG
>SLQH01000354.1 GCA_007131555.1 Planctomycetota bacterium
AGCATCTCCAAGTACTTCATCTCCGAGGGGCTGTCCGGCAATTGGGGTGGAGCAGCCTTGTTCATCATCAACCTCGGCACCACGGTGAGCTTCGTGAAGTATGCCACCATCCTCTTCGGGCGGCCCAAGGAAGCGGTCGCGGTGACCCGTGACCCCTGGATCGCCGGGGTGTCGCTGTTCTTCGGCTTCGCCTGCCTGGCCGGCGGCCTGCTGGGCGGGCCGGCGGTGGGCCTGCTGTTCGGCCAGCATCTCTCGACGGCCGGGGCCCTGAGCATCCATAAACTGGCGATGTTCGCCCTGACCCTGGCCATCGCCATCCTGGCCTATCGTCATCTGATCCCACGTCTGGGCGGGGTGCTGGCCGAGGTGCGCGGCCATGCCTTCAATTTCAATCAGATCACCGTGGCCCTGACCCTGTTCTTTGCCGGTCTGCTGGTCTATCTGCACAACGTGTTGTAGGGGATAGCGGCCGAGCATGGCACAGGGCATTATCGAGATATCTACGTTGCTGGCCACCCCCCGCTCATCAGTTCCATGGACTCAACCCGGAGCACCGGGCCTTGGCCCGCGTGCAGCCGCGTGGATGCCATGCCTTCGCCGCATCCCAACCCGGACGTCGGCATGATGACCGTAATACGGCTTGTGGATACCGCGACTCGTGATCATCAGCGGCAATGACGGACGCCAGCTGGGTACAACGATGATGCCGCCGCCCCGGCCTCTATCCACCGCAAGAGCTTCCGCTCGCCAATGTACCCGGGCCAAGTAGTAGCGCCGGCTTCAGCCGGCACGGATGGTGGGCTTCAGCCCGCCGTTCCATCACCAAGTACCAGATCCCTTGCATCAATCACCCACGGCATTCGTCCACCACTCTACAGTCCCGCCCCAAACCATCGCCTACCCCAAGCCCACCACGGAGCACTGGGCCTTGGCCCGTGTGCAGACGCGTGGATGCCATGCCTTCGCCGAATCCCGGCCCGGACGTCGGCATGATGACCGTAATACGGCATGTGGATACCGCGACTCGTGATCATCAGCGGCAATGACGGACGCAAGCGGAGTGCAACGATGGTACCGCCGCCCCGGCCTATAGCCACCGCAAGAGCTTTCGCCCGCCAATGTACGCGGGCCAAGGCCCGGTACTCCGCGACGGGTTTGTGATGGGCGGTGGTTTCTGGCGAGTCCGGGGCTGAAAGGTCACGCTAGGCAATGTGTCAGTCAAAAAGCAGTTGTAGGCTTTAGGCTGGAGGGTTGCTCTACAAGGCGATAAGAGACAGATTCGCGCATTCATCCAGAAGGCAAAGCGATGCTGTATGTGTATATCCGCTTGAATAGGAATCCTCAGTCCCAAAGTCCAACGCCCAACTGCTGTTTTGGCTTACCGGTTCCGAGCTGTGGGAACTGGCCACTTCCCGGCCTTGACCGCTTGTCGGACCGTCCGTAGGGTTCTTGGATGATCATGGAGCAGCTGTCACCGGAGTTGGTCACTGTCGATCTGCCCGGAACCGACAAGACCAGCATCATGCGGGCCCTGCTCGACATGCTGTGCCGGACCGGCAAGGTCCGCGATCCCGACCTCGCCTGGCGGGAGTTGCTGGAGCGCGAGACCGAGATGTCGACCGGCATGGAGAATGGGGTCGCCATCCCCCACAACAAGACCGATGCCGTCGATGAGATGATCGCCTGCGTCGGGGTGTCGCGGCGCAAGATCAACTTCGAGAGCCTGGACCGCAAGCCGTCGCGGATCTTCGTGATGACCCTCTCGCCCAAGGATGCCACCGGGCCGCATATCCGCTTCCTGGCCGACATCGGCCGCCTGCTGCGGGACGCCCAGCTGCGCAAGCAGATCCTCAAGGCCAAGACCGACCAGCAGCTCTATGACATCCTGACCCAGTCGGCGGCGTGAAGCCTGCCGGAATGATCTCACGCACAGAGCGCCACGAGCGCCGAGGCCCTGCGGGCGGCGGCAGAGCCAGGAGGGCGGAGGTCTGGCTTTCCCTCTGCGATCTTTGCGGCCTTGAGCGAAGCGGGCGTGAGATCTTCTGGAATGGTCGTATGCACCGAACGTTACGTTGACATAGGGCTTGTGTGCGGTGCGACCTGGGCAGCCTGCAATTCTCACGACTGCCGCCAGGCCTCACGCCAGGGAGCGCCGCGCTTGGGAGGGGCTTCCTCGCCCTCGGCCAGATGCAGCAGGCCGTCGAGCAGGGCCTCGCCCTGGGCGGCGTGTTCGCCCAGACGGCGGGCGATCTCCTGGGCCATGCGGGTCTGCTGGGTGAGCAGTTCCTGGGCCTGCAGCACGGCCTCCTGGCGCAGGCGGCGATGCGAGTCGCGGTGGCGCCGCTCTTCGCCGATGTCGATGAAGATGCCGACCACCTGCCGGTCCTCGTCGATGCGATAGACCAGACGATGGCAGGTCAGGCGATGGGCATCGTAGCTGACGTCGTCGGCCAGCGGGGCGCCACCCTCGGCCAGGGCCCGCTCAAAGGGGGCCGGATCGAGCAGACGTTCGATGGGGCGGCCCAGCAGGCTGCTGTCGCAGTGGAACATCCGGCACAGGGCCGGGTTCATGTCGACGATGCGCAGGTCGGCATCGCAGATGACGATGCCGCTGGGCAGGGTGCTGAGGATGCGATCGCTGCGCCGTTCGGCCAGGCGGCGCATGTAGGGGATGCACATGTCGGCCTCGGCCAGACCCTGGAGCACGGCGATGGCCTTGTCGCGGCAGCTGTCGTAGCCGCAGGCGCCGCAGTCCAGGCGATCGCTGGCCTCAGCCTTGCCGGTGGCGGCCAGCACGGCCGCGATCGCTTGTTCATCATGCTGCTGGCCGTTCTCCTGGGGATCGGGCCGGAAGGTGGTGCCCAGGTCGACCGGCGGCAGGCTGATGGCCGCCGTGCCGGGCGCGGGGGGCAGGGCGGCGTGATCAAGCACGGCGCGGCGGCGATGGGGCAGGTCCAGATCACCGCCGACCAGGGGGCCGTTGATGCAGCCCTGGGAGCAGAACAGGGGCTCGACCACCGCCGCCCGGTGGGCTGCCTCGCCGTCGTCCACCAGCACCGCAGCGATCTCCTCGGGACCGCTGGCGGTCAGTACCAGGGCGTCGAGGGGATCATGATGATGGCCGGCGGTGCCCAGGGCTCCGCCGAGCAGCGGATAGCGTCGCTCTGGGCCGGTGACTGGTACATCAAAGGCGCTTTCCTCCAGGCGGGCGAGGTCGATGCCGTCCTCCTCCAGCCACTGGGCCAGTTCGTCAAAGCCCAACACGGCATCGATGACTCCGGCATTACTCGGCCAGGCGGCCTCGGCTTTCTTGGCCACGCAGGGCCCGATGAAGACCACCCGGTCGGCCAGACCGGCGGCCCGGATCATCCGGCCATGGGCGATCATCGGCGAGCACAGGGGCAGCAGATCGCCGACCTGATGGTGATGGTAGCGTTCCAGGTAGGCGACCACCGCCGGACAGGCTCCGTGGATGTGGCGCTGCTGCGGGGCCTCGCCGATCAGGTCGGCGGCCGCCTCGGCCACCCGCCGGGCACCGATGGCAGTCTCGGCGACATGGTGGAAGCCGAGCAGGCGCAGGGCGGCCGGCAGGCGCCGGCATTCCCAATCCCGCCACCGGGCCGGATAGGAGGGGGCCAGACTGACCGCCACCCGCTGGCGACCGGCCAGCAGGGCCCGCACCGCCTCACGGTCATCGCGCACCGTCTTGGCCTGCTGGGGGCAGGCCCGCACGCAGGCGCCACAGGCGATGCAGCGTTCGGGTACCACCTGGGCCTGCCCATCATGGACCCGGATGGCCTTGACCGGACAGGTCCGCACGCAGCGGTTGCAGTCCCGGCACCGGGCCTTGTTGGTACTGACCACTGCGGTGGGCGATCTGGACATGGCTTCATTATACGATTGCGGCTGGACTGTGATAGCGGCTTTGCGCGATGTCAGACACGGACGCAACGGTTGTTACGAATATCACAGACAGACGATCAACATGAGCCCATTGCCACGAAGCGCTGCTGTGAAGTTGGCAAGGAAGGCGGGCCTGACGCGCTGCTAGGAGTCTGTAAGCCTAAATCCGGCTGTTGGCTTTAGGCTGGAGGCTTTAGGGTTGCTCTACAAGGCGATATAGACAGCCTCAGGCTTTCACTC
>SLQH01000169.1 GCA_007131555.1 Planctomycetota bacterium
ACCGGGCCTTGGCCCGCGTACATTGGCGGGCGACGATTTTTGAGAACGCTATAGGCCGGGGCGTCGTCATCGTCGCCGTACTCCGCTTGCGCTCTTTGTCCCCGCCCATCATCACGAGTCGCGGTATCTACGAGCCGTAGCACAGGTGCCCTGCCGTCGATCATGCTGGCATTCGGCGAAAGCATGGCAGCCACGCGTCGGCACGCGGGCCAAGGCCCGGTGCTCCGTGATGGTTTTGTGATGGGCGGTGCTTACTGGCGAGTCCGGGGCTGAAAAGGCAACGCCAAGTGCCCCGTCATTCCTTACTGCCTTCCGCCCTCACTCCCCCGCCGTCTGCTGCTTGTGCACCACCACCGTACCGGTCGGGCGCAGCAGGGCGATCCAGCTGCGGCCGTAGCTGCGGCGGTCGGCCTCGACCAGGCCGGAGGGTGGGATGGGCAGGTCGGTGCCGCGTTCGCCACGGATGAAGACCCGACCCTGGGGTGACAGGATGCCGGCGATCAGGCCCAGCAGGCGGTCGAGGCGGGGGCGGTCCTGCTGATACCAGGGGAAAGGAGGATCGGCGAAGACCAGATCGATGGCGCTGAGGCCGGGCAGCAGACGTTCTAGGTCGCCAGACAGGATCTGCGCCGTGGCCGGATGGCCGAGCATCCGGTGGTTGTCGGCCAGGGCGGCCAAGGCGGCCTTGTCCTGCTCGATCAGATAGACCTGGGCGGCCTCGCGACTGGCGGCCTCGAAGCCCAGGCTACCGCTGCCAGCACAGCAATCGACCACCCGCAGCCCGGCGCAGGTCTGGCCCAACCAGTCGAACAGGCTCTGCTTGAGACGATCGGGCATGGGCCGGGTGCTGTGTCCGGGCGGGGCCGCCAGACGGCGTTGACGCCAGCGCCCAGCGATGATGCGCAGGCTCATGAGTGGGCAGCCTTGCTCAGGGAGTCGAGGTCGTTCCAGAAGCCGGGATAGGTCTTGGCGGTACAGGCCGGATCGGCGATGGTCACTCCTGGCCGGGCCAGGCCGAGGATGGCGAAGGCCATGGCCATGCGGTGGTCGCTGTAGCATTCGACCAGGGCCGGGGTCAGGGGTCGCGGGTCTATCCTGATCCAGTCGTCGCCATGGTCGACCTCCTGGCCGAGGCGGCGCAGCTCGGTGACCAGGGCCGCCAGGCGGTCGGTCTCCTTGAGACGGATGTTGGCGACGTTGCGGATGGTGGTCGGGCCCTCCAGCAGGGGGGCCAGGGCGGCCAGGGTCATGACGGTGTCGCTGATGTCGTGCATGTCGACCTCGACCCCCCGCCGGGGTCCGTCGCCGCTGACGCAGATGCCGCCGTCGTCGACCGTGATGACGGCCCCGATCCGCTCCAGGATGTCGAGGAAGGCGAGGTCTCCCTGGAGGCTGGCCGGCCGCCCCTGATCGGCGGCAAAGCCCGGAACCCGCACCGAGCCCCCGGTGGCCACTGCTGCCGCCCAGGCGTAGCTGGCGGCCGAGGCGTCGGGTTCGATGGCCATGGGGCCGGCCCGGTAGGGGGCCGGAAGGGCATGGCAGCCCTGCCCGTCGCAGTCCGCCTGTCCACCGGCGGCCGTGATCATGGCTGCGGTCATGGTGATGTAGGGGCGGGAGACCTGGCGGCCACTGGTGTGGATGTGCAGGGGCGCCTCGGCGGCTCCGGCCACCAGCAGCAGGGCCGAGATGTACTGGCTGGAGCGGGTGGCGTCGATGTGCACCGTGCCGCCCGGCAGCCGCCCGCAGCCGGTCACCCGTAGCGGTGGGCAGCCGCTGGGGCAGTCGACGCTGATGCCAAGCTGGGTCAGGGCGTCGACCAGGTCGGCGATCGGGCGGCGGGCCATGTGCTCATCGCCGACCAGATCCACCGGGCCATCGACCAGGGCCGCCAGGGCGGCCAGGAAGCGCACCGTGGTGCCGCTGTTGCCGACGGCGATGGGCCTGCCCGGCGGGCGCAGATGGCGGATGCCGCCCTCCACCAGCCAGCAGTCCGGATCATCCCGATTGACGACGATGCCCAGGTCGGTCAGGGCCTCGGCCATATGGCGGGTGTCATCGCTGAGCAGGGGACCGATGAGGCGGGAGCGGCCATCGGCCAGGGCGGCGATGATCAGGGCCCGGTTGGTCATGCTCTTGGAGCCCGGCAGGCGCCAGACATGCTGCTGCGGGGGGCAGGCAAGGGCTATGATCGGCAGAGGGGAGCGGGGCTGGTCCATCACCATGAGCGTGGCAGGGCCCGGTGGTCAGGCAAGCAGGACGATCGCCACACATCGGCGGTTGCCTGATCGCCGCCTAAGACGATCATCGCCGCAACGTGGGTACGATCATCCGTCTCATCATCGCCGGCCTGCTGGCCTTCTTCGCCCTGCCCTGGTGCGTCGACTACTTCTGGGCGGCTGCCCGGAATCCCACCTGGCCGACCTCTGGCTGGTGGACCATCAGTGGCATGCTGGTGGCGGCCGGCATGGTGTGGTGGAAGCGCCCCAGTTGGCTGGTGCACACCATCCTCCATGAGACCTGCCATGCCCTGGTCTGCTGGCTGCTGCTGGTGCGGGTGCGCAATTTTCAAGCTTCTGACGGCCAGGGTGGCAAGGTCATCCACGACAAGACCGACCCCATCCGCAGCACCATCATCTCCTTGGCCCCCTATACCCTGCCCCTGCTCCTGCTACCGGTGATGGTCGGCCATCATTTCGCCCATCGCCAGACCCGACACTGGTGGGCCTTCTTCGCCGGCTTCTTTCTGGTCCATCACCTGCACGGCCTGTTCCACAACGTCCGCCTCAACCACCGCGGCGCCCAGGCCGATCTGGTCAAGTCCGGTCGCCTGCTCAGCCTGGTGGTGATCGCCGGAGTCCTGCTGCTGGTCCTGGGACGCTGGTTGCGGGAGATGGGGATCTGAAGAACGACCGCGCAGCGCGTCGTCGGAGCTTCAGGACTTCGTGTGATGTACAATTGACCCTGTTCGTCGAGAGCTATGTCTGGAATGGTCTCACGCACAGGTCACCAAGAACACAAAGGCCCTGCGGGCGGTGGCAGAAGGACCAAGTAGGCAGAGGACTGGCTTTCCTTGGCGAGCGTGGCGCTCATGAGCGTAGCGGGCGTGAGATCATTCAAAGTGCCCTCCCGCACAGAGTGCCAAGGTCGCAAAGTTTCTGCGGGTGGCATGGCATGAGCCGCCTGAACGGTTGAATGTCCAAGGCGTACGACTGGTGGTGTCTGTCTGGCGGACCTAGGAGCCTGTCAGGAATAGTCTGACACGTCGCCTGGCTTGGCCTTTTCGGCCCCGATTCCGCCGAAAACCTCACCATAGCTACGGCTATGGCTGCGGTTTTCGACGAAATCGGGACTCGAAAATGCACGGCGCCATGCTCGGTCGCTATCCCTTACAGACTCCTAGCGCTTATCAGACGGGCAGCCCAGGGCGAAGCAAAGCCTTTGTGTGGCGTCTCTCGATACAGCGCCACAGGTCATAGTCTGGCCAAAAGTTAGGCGCACCAAAAAACACATTGCATTCCTAAATGCCCCGCTATCGTTCCTGCCATGGACCAGCAATGGCCCTTATGGCTTCGGTCCACGTCAGCCATCAACTGCTCAGGAGTCCACCATGGAAGACCTGTCTAGAACGGCCGATCAGCAGCAGCATCATGATGACGGCCTGTCTTGCGACGTGTTACGGCATCCAGCGATGGCCGTGTTTGTACACCATTGTTATGAATTCCGCCGTGGTTTGCGCAATCTGGTGCTGCACACTGCTCCAGCGGAGTTTCGTGAACCGATGCGCAAACATCTTGAGCGTCTGGGTGCGGCCTATGTGTTCCAGGACATCAATCGTCATCGGATCAACGTGTTTTTCGGGCTTGAGCCGCACGTCTCGGTGATTCGCAGTTTTGGCACCAGGACCCTCAGCGATTATAGTCCGGAGCAGGATTTTCTGCTGGGGACCATGCTTGGCTACGATGGTGCCCAGCAGTGTCGGCGATATCTTCAGCGCAAGCAGGCGGCGCAGTCCTCCCAGCATCAGGCCTGTGCCTGCGGCGGTCGTCATTGCGCCTGCGCAGCGCACGCGCGCGATGGGTCTGATTGAGGCCTCAGGAGTGCCGAGAGAAACCAATTCTTTCAATCTTTTCCCCGCT
>SLQH01000490.1 GCA_007131555.1 Planctomycetota bacterium
CTGACGCTTGAGTTTGTCAGGCCCATAGTGACTGGTCCCGTCCCGACCCTGGGGCGGGATGATCTGACCTCAGTCCCAGGCGGCGGATGTGGCTGCTGGGCTGGCTTTCCACCGACGCTCCCATGGCATCGCAAAAAGGGTACCGCCAGCAGGGGCCGATGAGGCATTCAGTGAAGGCGAGGGAGGCAGTAACCTCGGCGTTCATGGAGTGTCTCCGAAGCTGATGATACCGTCGGCATCGATGGTGATGGTCTGCTCGCCAACGCGGATGCTGCCGTTAGGCTGGCGCTCGACCGTGGGGGCATCGCCTGCTTGCACGGTGAGTACCACCAAGTGCTGCTGGCTACCAGCGATGGTGAGGGCGAGGCTTTCCTCAATGCGGAGGACCTCGAAGTTTATGCGGCGGAAGTTGCGCTGGCGCAGGAACTGAGGCTCGCCGCTCATCGGGCTGAGCACGGTGGCGCGCAGAGTGGCTCCGTCCTGCTGTAGGGTGAAACCATCCTGGTGCAGGCGCACCCGCTCATCGTCGATCACTTCGCGCTCCTGGTGGATTATCTGCCCGTCCCAGGCGGCGTCGAAGACTTCCTTGCTCAGGGCTTCGCTGCGCCCGGGCTGGCTGAGGTCGAGGACCTGGTGCAGGTCGCTGTGCTTGGAGCCCTGGCGGGAGCCTTCCAGCTGCCAGGTCCACAGGCTGCTGTCTACGCCGTCCACGGTGTCGGAGAGCACCAGCAGCACCGGGGCACCGCTACGTCCACTATAGTCGATGCCGATGCCGCGTTGGCCGCTGATGCCGCTGGGTGTGCTGGCTCCGGCCCGGGGGATGGCGCCGAAGTGATCGTAGGCCCGCAGTGGCCGACCGCGGTCATCGCGGACCATGTCGGCGTAGACCGGGCTCAGGTCGAGGAGCATGCTGCCAGAGCCGTTTGCGTCCTGGGCCAAGTGCAGCACCTGGGCGCGGGCATCGGCGCGCAGATCGCGGTCGGGAATTTGCACCACATTCTCGCCCTGGCGGAAGCCCGGGCCGTGGCTCCAGGCCTGATTGAAGGCGAAGAGACGCAGGGTACCGGCGCCCTCTTCCGGGGTGGCAGCAAAGACCTGGACGATAGCACGATCGGGGCGGTCCTGCCAGTGATTACGAAACCCATAGAATCCGGCATCCGGTGCGGCCCAGGTAAGAGGCAGGATGCCCTCGGGGTGCTGGGCGGTGCCGTCCTGGGGATAGGTCAGCAGGGCAAAGAGGGGATGGATGTGGAAGTGCCCGTACGGTTGCCGGAACAGGTAGTTTCGCTGCGGCGGCGTGACCACAGTGGCGGGATCGAGGGCGTTGAGCCCATCACCACCCAGGTGATATTGCCACAGCCACAGGCCAGCCCCCTGCCAGGCTTGGGGCAGCAAGGGCCATAGGGCGGCGAAGTTTTCGCTCGCAAGATCACGCCCGCCCTCGGGATAGGCGCCGGTGATAAAGCCCGACCGACCGCTGATCTCCTGATTGCGCAGGTCGCGATCGGCGGCGTAGGGGTGGACGAAGGCTGTGCGGATCAGGCTCATGGCCGCCTCGCGATCCCGGCCAGCATCGTAACCGCGCACCTGGCGGTGGATGAAGGCATATTTATTGGGGCCATCAAGACCCATCACGCCGCCAACCAGGAAGCCGCCTGTGCCGAGCATTTCGCGGAACACGATATCCATAATGTGGGTGGCGGTGCGGGCAAGCATCAGACCTTCGAGGTGACTGCCATCGGTGGCCTGCCAGAGGGCTTGGGCGCGCTGCCACTCGGCGACATCAGCCGCATAACGTTCTTCACTCTGCTGGCGCAGTCGAGCAACCTCCTGCTCATCAATCTCCACCAGCTTGGGTTCGGCAAAAGACTTGGCCCAGGGGTTCATATGACCCAGGGGGCCGGTAAGCAGCCAGGGGTGGCGGCCGGGTTGGAGATGAATGACATCTCCTTCGCGCAGAGCAACGCCCGAGAGTACCATCTCCACCCCACCGTGTCCCAAGTGTACCTGTACCCAGCGGGCAGCATCATTATTGAGCACGCTGTAGTAATAACTATTGGTGTATGTTGCTACGCCCGAAGGGCCGGTGAGCAGTAAACGCGGCTGGTTGCCCGAAAAGCGTCCCTGATACCTCAGTTTCTCTGGCTCAACGGTTCGCCAGGTGCGCTGACTTTCTCCCTCGCCAAGGGTATCGCCGGGCCGCGGACGCAAGGCGGCTCGTTCGCTCAAACTGCCTGCGGGAAAATCACTACTGGGAAAGGCGCCGATATAGAGCCAGTTTTCCGGCATCACCCCGCTAGCAAAGTCATGCTGGGGCACATTGTCAGGGACGTCGTAGCTGTCCACCCCCGCCACCTCACCAGCGTTGTCGTCAATGAGAATGGGTGGACGGGGCCGAGCGGGGGAGGGGCCGGGTTCATCCTCAATAGCCAATGCTGCGATGCCGGTGGCATAGAAGATGGGGGGCGCATGGGGGCCACGGTGACCCCAGCGCAGGTGGGCGTTAAATACGCCGCGATTATGCAGGATCACATTCATCTGGTTGCGCATGTAATTGGCCACCTGCATGCGATATTCCGCGTCCCAAGCGTGGTAGCAAAGATCGAAGGCCAGGGCCGCCTGCTCCAGGCGCCAGGGGTAGTAGCGACTCAGGGCCATGCGCGGTCCATGGTCGGCATCGTCCATGAGCAGGTCCAGGCGACGGCGTACTTCAGCTGCCAATTCAACATCCCCAGTGAGGGCATGACGGAAGGCCAGACCGGCGATGGAATCCTCCATCTGCGCCAGGGCGGCCTGGCCCAGGGGGCTGGCGGCCAGTTCGCGAATCCGCTGTAGGTCCTCTGGCGCAAACAGTAAGCGCGGGTGAACACCACGCCCCAGGGGCGCGCGCGCCTGCGGCTCGCTGGGCCACAGCGAGCCGCTGACCGCGCCACTGACCGGGAAATGCTGGTTGGTATCCAGCGACCCTTCATAACTGCCGCTGAGATTACCCGCCCCATCAAGCTCGGCCATAATGCGGAAGTGGCCACCACCGCCGGCGGTCCAGGCATCACCACGCACACGAAGTCGGATCTCGGCGCGGATAGCATTGCCCTCTTGCTGCCAATCGACCAGCCAGCCGCGGTGCTCGTGCTGACTGTAGTCGGGAGCCGAGGCGATGACCGGATACCAGACGCCCGCCCGGCGCTCCAGACTCAGCCAGGCCGTGGGCGAGGTGGGCAGCTGGTGCTCACCATGAGGACTTTTGGGCAAGGCTTGGTGAAGGATGAGTTGGGCGCGCAGATGGGCCTCTTCGCCCCCACTGGCTTCGTTGCTCACCAGGTGGCAGGCAAGGCTGGTAATGAGTAGGAGTGCAAGAAAACGTGACATGAGAATCTCCTCAATGTTGCGGAGGGTTCAGGCCCAAACGGCCGTGCGGGCTGACCAGCGCTGGGCATCACGGGCCTGGATGCGCTGGCAGGCGGCCGCGAAGGTGGCGGCATCGGCCGCCCAGTCACGCCGGTTGACCTCCTGTGAGGCGGTGACCAACGTATCGGGGATACCGTCACGGCCGATCAGGGCACCGCACAGCCCGGCGGCCATCCCGGCGATTGAGTCGGCATCGCGGCCGAAACGACAGGCAGCCTCCAGGGTGGTCAGAAAATCGCCCTGGCCGTAGTGCAGGGCGGCCAGAGCCACCGGTACTTCTTCAAAGCACAGGCGGGGGTCGGGGCTGTTACGGCAGCCCATCTGCCAGGTGTGTTCCCCGTCTGAAGCGTTGGTACGGTTGGAGTAGGGCTCTACCGCGGCCAGCACCCGTTCGATCCAGGTCGTGACCGAATCAGCCGGATCGCTGGCGGCAACAGCAGCGGTGATGGCATGGCCGGTGCCCTCCTTGGCCAGGGCCTGGGCGGCGGCGATCACGGTCGCCGGGGTGGCATCCACGGCCAAGGCGGCGGCATAGGCGGCCGCCAGCACGGCGGCTCCTTCCACGGCATAGGCATGGCTCTCGGCCAGACCGAAAGCGGCGGCCTCCTGGTAGGCAGCGTAGGGATCACCAGCATTCACCGCCCCCACCGGCATGATGTACATGGCGATGGCGCAGTTGAGGCCATTGCCGATCCCGGCGATACGCGGTTCGGCCCC
>SLQH01000307.1 GCA_007131555.1 Planctomycetota bacterium
AGCCCCGGTCGAGGTGCGGTTCATGCCCCTGGTCGAGGATAACGCACAGATGGAACGAGCCGTGGCGGTCGGGGCTCTCAGTCTGGCCTGTGGTCCTGACAGCGCCCGCTGGGCCCTGGGCCGGATCCACACTCGGGCCGGCATGCAGGTGGCTGACCTGATCCCTCCGCAATCCCGGATCACGCATGTGACAGAGCTGCGCCAAGCCATGCACGACCATGGACCAGCCCTGCGGGCCTGGCTGGAGTCCGCTCGTCGCCACGCCCGTGAACACGGCGTCCGCCGGCTGCCGACCTTGGTGGTCTGTGACGCCCACGGCCAACGGATCGCCCTGTTCCAAGGTGCCCAGGTCAGCCACACGATCCTGCAGGCGATTGTCCGTAGGGCCAGCCTGCCGGATCGGGAGCCAGACCGGCCGTGAGCCTGGGTGGTATACGAGTGACGTTGCATCGAGCAGAGAGACCTTGATAGGTCGATAGCCTGGTGTTGGGAGTGAGGCCCACATCACCTCTTGGCCGGTGGGATCTTCCAGATACGGCGCTCCTTGCGTACCGCGGTCAGCGATAGGTCTAGGCGCATGGCGACGTCTTCATCGGGCAAGACGCCCAACAGATCACGCATGGGCTCGGTCCACTGGACTGGTTGTGGCTTGAAGGTCGGAATACCGAGTAGTGTGCGCCGAGCCCGGATGACGGTGTTGGTGGTCTTGAGCGTGCGAGCGAGGGCGCAGTCGCTCATGGTCCCGAGCAGGGATTCAGCCTGGGGGGTCCAGGGAAACGGTGGTGTAGGCGGTCTAAAGGCTGGAATGTTGCGGCGGATCCGGTGTTTGATGATCGTTCCAACAGTGACTCCGAGTCGTGAGGCGATAGCGCAATCGGTATCGCTACCCAGCAAGGCGACCTGTTGCGGGGTCCAGCGCAAACGTCTGACAGGGGGATGAATGGGCGGGATGCCCAACTCCAGCCGTTTGAGGCGGATCGCACTGGGCGACAGACCCCATCGACGTGCGAGAGTAGCGTTGTCGGCGGTGGCCATGGCCTTGATCATGGTCTTGGTCCAGCGGATCACCGGTGCCTTTGGTCGGGCTGCAGGAATGCCCAGGCGTTGTCGATGGGCAGCAACGGTCTGGTAGGTGGTCCCGGCGATGCGCGCGACGGTATGGTCATTCTCCTTGCCCAACAACGCCTCGAGTTCCGGAGTCCAGGTGAAGCGCGTGTTGCGAAACGGAGAGGGGATACCTAGCGCCCGGCGTTGATTGTAGACGATGGTGGTGGTGGTGCCCCAGGCCTTGGCGAGCTGGCTGTCGGGTTTGGTCCCCAGTTGACGTCGTTTGGCGGCGGTCCAGACAAAGGGCGTGCGCTGATGGTAGGCAGCGATACCTCTGCGTGTGCGTTGACCTCTGACCTGCTGGGTTCGTATGCCCAACTGTGCGGCAAGCGCAGCATCCGACATGGTCCCCAGTAGGGCGAGGTCTTCATCGCGCCAGCGATAGGCTGGCGGGGCAGGCCCTTTGTGGTTGACCAGGCCGCGTTGCCGACGCCGACTACGCACTGCTCCTGGCGTGATTCCGAGCAGTTCGGCGACCACCCGATCACTGGCCGTGCCCACCAGGCGGTCCATGGCGGGGGTCCAGACGACGGATGGTGAGCGGTAGCGCGGTGTGTTGGAGGGGGTCATGATATGCAGATCAGAGCAAATGCTGGCAGCCGTGTCTGAGCGGCTGGCGTGGACAGCTACGGTGCACACATGTGCTTCTCACGACTGTATGGCTGAGTGTGTATGGCTCAACCAGGTCAGTGCTCCATGTCTGGAGGTCGGTCTCTGCTGGAGCGATTGTACGGACAAGGACTATCGCTTTTCGTATCGTGCGTGCCGGTGCGTGGATGGTCTGCGCTGCAATGGACATGTGGATGGCCTGATAAGACGGTTAGAGAGGCGTGGCATTAAGACGACTGAGGATGTTTCCAGCGGATCAGGGATATGCCGTCGCCGCTGGCCACCGCACACCGTCCTGCATCAATGTGCTTGACGACCTTGCGTTCGCAGGCCTTGTAACCATGCGTTGTGGGCCATCCCAGCAATGGCCAGGGTGTGCTTGTGGAAGAGGAGGCACTGTGATCTTGAGGGCCTCCATCGTCGGTCTCGCGAGAACGGTTGTCTGTATCCATGACGAGAGAGGGGTATATCAGCACTTCCCCGTTGATGGCCATGGGTTCCAGGCGGGCAGCGAGGAAGACGGCCGGACCGGTTACATCGAGGTCATCGCGAAGACTGTTATACAGACGCTGGTACTCACCTGCGGCAACTCCGCCGCGCATGGCGAAGTCGTGCGTCGCCAGGCAATGCCTGATAGTGGGTAGACATTGCTGCAGGATCTCAGCAAGGTTTTCGTAGGCTTTCCGACGACGGTCTTCCAGTTCTTGTTGGGAGGCAGGCTCCGTCTGAAAGGTGTCGATGTCGAATACCAGGAGGACAGCATCACCCCAGGTATTGACTGAGTACTCAATGGCCCCGTATCGCTGTGCCATAGTGGAGAGGGTGCGCCTCATGCAGCGATCAATGTCGCGATAGACAGCGGTAAATCTTCGGGCTCGACTGTCGCCAGTATCTGTGATCGCCGTGCTGCCGCAGAGATCCAACATGACGATCATGCCACGACGCAGATACCATGCGGGGGGGATGAAATCCTCAGGGTGTCGCTTCGCCGGCGTCGGGTCCCTTAAGACGGCTTCGAGTCGTTGCCCGAGGGTTTCGATGATGGTATCATCAGGATATTCGGATTCGTGGTCTTGCACAGCAGCATCGATTTGCAAGCGGAACTGAGTTGCCCCCTGATCATCGTGCGTTTTCGTCCGTCTCATTTCCTGTTCGAGATTGTATAGATACCACTCGGCAACCATGCGGCGGATCCCATTGCGGCACGCTCTGATTTTCGCAGTCCAGTCGTCTGCTGCTCCGGAGAAACCAGACATGTACGATGCGAGGTCTGTCAGGAGACTCAGCCAAGATCCTTGGGTATTGGCCCCCATCATGCCTGCGCAAGCCTGAAGGCGGGCCTCGAGTTGTTGCAAGTCGTGGAATGGAGCAAGTAACTCCGGTCCGGGAGGTTGAATCGTAAGACTGTTATTGTTGACGAGAGTTGGAGTGTCGAGTAGTGCCAGCGCATCACGGGTGCACACTATTTCTTCCTGCATCTTCTGGGCGGCGGATTCGCTGAGGTCGAGGTGGATGCCAGGATCTGTCAGCAGCTTTTCAACCAGTTTCCACCATTGACGAAAGGAGTTGTGTTCATCGGGCATAGGCCCATCTGCGGCGGTGGCAGGTCGGTTGGCAGAGGAGCCGCCGGTAGCCCCCAAGGGACTTAAGTGGGCGATTTCGCGTACCGCTTCAGCATTGAGTTGGTGGCGGCAAGATTGCAGATGGTGTACCAGCATTTTGAGCAGGTCGAGACCAGCGCGTTCGAGATGGGAAATGGCTTTGCGCCAGTGAGAGATGGCAGTGTTGACGTCATTTTCAGCCCAGAAAACGTGAGCGAGAGCGTTCCGTCCCTCATTCGCGATGCGGCGGGGAACTGGTAGGAGCGTTGCTTCTGCCATCGCATGAAGCGGCATGATCAAGTGGAAGACGCGGGAGACGAATTGTTCATGTAGGGCGCTCAGGGAATCGGTCATGGGTATTCCGGGGTTCTGGTGAGTCATATGAGTTCTTGATCTGTGAGACTAGGGGCATCAGTTGCCACGGCGTCGGTGGATGGCCGTGGCATATACTGGTGTTGTTGCATGTTCAGAGAGTCGTGCTCTGCGCCGCATGTCACGGTGGTTTATGGACTGAGCAGAACAATATCCATCGGGCACGGTAGATGTGGCGTGAACGACACAATAGAGAACTGCGCAGACGACGCGCCGCGTGATTGGTATGCCGAGATATTGTTGTGAGCAATGGCCGCATGCTCTTGGTCGGTCCAGGCCTGCCTTGGACTCGTGTGCCGGCTGTGCCTCGTGCTTCTGCCGCGCACCAAGAACCCACCTATGGAGAGGCTGGCTGCCGCCGCTCTCTATTCATGGAGATGGTCATGAGGTGGGAAGAGGCCTGTGAATGATCGCGCACGTC
>SLQH01000288.1 GCA_007131555.1 Planctomycetota bacterium
ATCAGGCCCCGCAGATGGATGGCATCGCCGACCTCGGCCCGGCGGCAGGCGTCGGCCCGCTGCCACAGGTCGTCGAGGATCGCCGGGTCATCGCTGGTCAGGCGCTGGTGCAGCCAGTTGCGATCGGTGATGGGCGCGTCGACGGGCACCGGGGTCCTCCTGATGGCATGCTACGCACATGGGCAGCCCTGTGTGAGGTCGTCAGGTCGCCTCGGCAGGGGGCTGGTAGGATTGTGGGCGGGGGCCGCGCCGCCAGGCGACCAGGGCCAGGGCGATCCCGGCGATGATCATCGGCAGGCTCAAGGCCTGGCCCTTGCTCATCCAGCCAAAGTACAGCTCGTAGCCCTCGTCCGGCTGGCGGAAGCCTTCGCTGATCATCCGACCGATGCCGTAGGTGATGATGACCGCCGCCAGGGACAGGCCCGGACGGCGATGGCGGGCGTGGACCAGCAGGGCCACCACCAGTACCAGCAGGCCCTCCAGGCCCACGGCGTAGAGCTGGCTGGGATGGCGCCACAGGCCGTGTTCGGCGATGAAAACGGTCATCTGAGGACTGTAGGGCGGCAGGCTGTCGTAGATGCGCCACAGCTCATCGACCTGGCCTGGGTGCAGTTCACCGGCGGCCAGACGCAGTTGGAGATCCTGGCCGAAGGCGGCCGGGAACTTGACCGCCGCCCAGAAGGGTTCGGTGACCCGGCCCCACAGCTCGCCGTTGATGAAGTTGGCCAGACGGCCACAGATCACCCCGATCGGGGCCACGGTGCCCACGGCATCGGCGATCACCCAACGATCGACCCGGTAGTGACGGGCGTACCACAGGGTGCCGACGAACAGGCCCAGGGCTCCGCCGTGGCTCGACATGCCGCCGCGCCACAGCATCAGAACCTGCCAGAAGGGGGGGCTGGCTGAGAAGCCGAGCAGGGACTGGTCGTAGAACAGGCAGTAGCCCAGACGGGCCCCAGCGATCATGGCCATGCCGATCCACAGGGCGGCATCGCTCAGCCAGGCCGGGCGCAGGGGCAGGCGGTCCTGCCGGATCCAGCGCCGCATCAGCACCAGGCCGGCGAGGATGCCGGCGAGATAGGCCATGCCGTACCAGCGCAGGCCGATGGTGTCGGTGATGGTGAAGATGAAGGGGTCCCAGTCGTGGACCCATCCGGTGGCGATGCTGTCGATGGCAGGCGCAGGACTGTCCATGGGCCGCTCAGAGGTAGTCGCGTTGGCCCAGCCAGGCGATGATCGGGCGCAGGGCGTTGCGGGCGGCCAGGCTGGTGGGATCGTCAAGCATGTCATGGCCGAGACCGGCCAGCAGGGTCAGTTGTGAGGGCCGTTCGGCGGCTCGCAGGAGCCGATGCAGTTCCCGGGCCAGACGGGCCGGGATGGCCGGATCGGTGTCGCCGTGGACATGCAGCACCGGGGGGAAGTGGGCCGGATCCAGGCGCAGGGGGTCGAGATCGGCCTCGGCGGCCGGGGCGAAGCGGCGCAGACGCTCGGCGATGGCCGGATCGCAGTCATCCCAGGGGCTGATGGTGGGCGTGACCCCGGCCCCGACCAGGCAGCGGGGCCGCAGCAGGTCTTCGGCCTGTAGGCGGTGCCCGGCCAGCAGGGCCAGCAGGGAACCGGAACCGCCGCCGATCAGGCTGCAGACCCGGGCATGGGCGCCGAGCACGGTGGCCTCTTCGACGGCCCGCAGGGCGGCGGCGACCACGTCATCGACCAGATCATGGCCATCGCCGACCTCATCAAGGGGACGCAGCCCCAGAGCGGCCGCCGGCCAGCCCCGCTCGGCCAGATCCATGGCCAGGGCCCGGGCCCGCAGTCGGGCATCGCCGGCCCACCAGCCCCCAGCCAGGCACAGCACCGTCGGCATCTCATGGCAACCATCGGGGACGAAGACATCGACCGCCTGGCAGCGATGGTCGCCGTAGGCGGCGGCAGTGGTGACCAGCAGGGAACAGGGTGCGCGCATGGCCGACATTGTGCAGGCACCAGCCCCAGGCGCAAGCAGGGCCGGGTTGTGAGCGCAGCCTGGTTGAGGAGGGTGGGAGGTCTTCCGGAATGGTCTCACGCAGAGAGCGCAGAGAGCGCAGAGGCCCTGCGGGCGGCGGAATAGGAACCAAGAAGACAGCTTCCTGGCTTTCCTTGGCGATCTCTGCGCCCTTGAGCGAAGCGGGCGTGAAATCTTCCGGCATGGTCTCACGCAGAGAGCGCAAAGGCTCAACGGGCGGCACGGCGTGGGTCCTGTGACATCGTTACGCTCCGGCTTCGCTCTCCAGGTGGCCGTAGCGCCGGTAGCGGCTGGGAGGATTGCCTTCGATGCGGCGGAAGCAGCGGCTGAAGTGGGCATTGCTGGAGAATCCGCACAGGGCGGCGATGGCGGCGATCGACAGATCCCGCCGCAACAGCAGGTCGCGGGCCCGATCGATGCGCATCAGGATCAGTTCCTCGCGCAGGGTGCGACCGGTGGCTTGGCGGAATCGCCGACCCAGCCAGCTAGCATCATAGTCCAGCATCCGGGCCAGGGTGGCCACGGTCAGGTGGGGGTCGGCGAGGTGTTCGCGCAGGGCTTGCCGACACCGTACCACCACCACCGGGCCACCTTGTGAGGGGCGCAAAGGGGCGGTGCAGGCGGCCTGGGCTGCACCCAGGACCAGAGCCACCTGGGTCCGAATGCCGTCTCCGGCCCAGGCGCCAGCGGTGCTCGTCTGCTCCTGCAACAAGATCGCCAGGCGCAGGGCCTGATCGATGATCGCTCCGGTGCCGGCGGCGAAACGCCACAGGGCCTTGGGCCAGCGCTCGACCGCCTGATGACGGGCGAACAGCACCACGTCCTCGCCCCGGGCGAAGATGTTGAGGGCGGCGGCATCGTCATCCTGGGCGTGGTAGTCCAGGTGGTAGGGCCGGTCCGGGGGGATGATGAGGGCCTCGCCGGCCCGGATCCGGTATGACCCTCCCGGCCATGAGACGGTGCAGGCCGTGCGATCGGTGATCACCAGGGCCGGGTCCTCGACACAGGGAAAGCCGGCCGCGCCGGGATGGCTGGCCGGAACCACCCGCACCGCTGCCGTCTGGCCGGTCCGCCACTGCTGCCAGGCGGTGGTCAGCAGGCGGTGCAGATGGGGGGGGAAAGAGGCGTGGTGGTCGCCGCTCATACGCGTATTATCAAGAATGTATCACGAAATGTCAAATGATCCAGGCTGGCAGCGGATTGTCAGGTAACAGAGAACCAGGGCCAGGGTATGCTATGACTACATCAGCTAGACCTGTTCTACGATACAAGCCCATCAATGTACACCATCGTCAGATCCTGATGAGAGGAGAGATCATGACTACCACCCGACTTCGTTTCCTGCGCCTTGCGCTGCTCTGTGTGCTGTCGTCCTGCTATGCCGCGGCATTTGCGACAGACATGGCCACCATCGCCCGCACCCACGGCGGCGAAGGAGGCTTGGTGGTGCTCATAGAGCCGGCCAATATCAGTCTCGCCCAGGCCCTGGCCGGTACGGATCGACACCTGGTGGTGGCCTTGAGCACCGATGCCCAGAAGGTGGCCCAGATGGACGCGGCTTTGGCGCGGGCTGGAGTTCATCCGGTGGCTGATGCCATCCACTGGTTGCAGCCCAACGCTCTGCCCTTCCAAAGCAATACGGTCAATATTTTGGTCATTGATGGAGCGAACGCTCGTCGGGTGGGCGAGGCTGAGATCCAGCGGGTGCTGGCACCCGGCCACGGTTTTGCTTTAGTAGATCGGCAAGAGGTGCGCCAGCCCCGCCCCGATACCATGGACACCTGGCTGGGCTGGAACCGCGATGCTACCGGCAACCGCATGAGCCGCGATACCGCACTACAGATACCCAATAGCATCCGCTGGCTCACTGGCCCGCGCACCACAGGGCCGCATATTGCTACCGATCGCGTTCACTACTTGGAAGCGTCCTTTGGACGTCGCTATAATTACCAACATATCTATGGTCGTGAGCCCATGCAGGGCCATGCTCGCGATGCCTTTTCCGGTGTCCATTTGTGGAGGCATCGCTACAGCTCCGATCCCGGCACCCTGCTGTGGAATAAAATCATGGTCAGCGATGGCGAACGCCTTTTCCTGCCC
>SLQH01000346.1 GCA_007131555.1 Planctomycetota bacterium
CATGGCGTCTCTCCTCGTCACCACAGAGCTCGGTGACACTGATGCCCCTATCGCCGTTGCGCAGGCGGCGCTCCCCCCAGGGCCATACGGAAGGGGGCCCGGTCCATGCGCAGCTCCAGGGGGTCGGCATCGGCGATGCAGGCCACCACCCCGCGATGGGCGATGACCGAGGCCTCGATGACTGCGTCGGCGTTCTCATGCTGGCTCTGCAGGGCCTTGAGCTGACGGCGCTGGGCCGCCAGGCGGTTGCGGACTTCATCGGCCTCGGCTTCGCGCTGGCCGCGCTGGCCCTCGACCGTGTCGAGGTGCCGACGACGGTCGGCCAGGGCTTGTTCACTGCGATAGTCGGAACGGGCGATCAGTTCGACCCGCTTGCGTTCACGATGGGCGTCGGCATCGGCCTGGCGGAACTCGTCCATGCGATGGCGGTAGTCGGCGGCCAGACGGCGCTCGACCAGACGCACGACCTCGGCCCGCTCATCGGCCCCGGCCATGTGCCCGGCCCACATCTCAGTGACAGTACCGAACTCGTCGCCGGCATAGCGCACGCTGATGTTGCCGCCGGCGGTCAGGGAGCCACCGACGACCCGCTCGATGTCGATGTCGCCGGTGGCCACCAGGGCGCAATTGGTGACCGTGCCGGCGACCTTGAGGTTGCCGGTGATGACCTGGCGCTCGACATTGCCGCGCACCGCCACCGCCTCCCCGGCCAGGACCGGGACCGATCCGGGGGCGATGTCGCCGTGGACCTCCAACGAGCCTCCGGCTTCAATATCGGCATCGGCCAGATCACCCATGATGACCACGTCGTTGGAGCTGGCAATCCTGGCACCAGGCAGCACGTTGCCCCGTACCACCACCACCTCATCGGTATCGATGGGTTGGCTGTCAGGGCCACAGTCGCCATGGACCTCGACCGCACTGATGATGCGGATGCAGCCGTCGACCTGTTGTTGCACGAAGCCGTCACGATCAGCGACCAGGATCTGGACCCCGTCGCCATCGCGGCGCACCCGGGTGCCCTCGCCGACATAGCGGCTGATGTCGGCCTCCGGCAGGGCTGGCGCTGGCAGAACCCGACCGTGCACATCCATGCCGTTGCGACCGGCCACCGCGTCGCGCCAGCGGGCCAGGACATGGCCTTTGCGCACGGCGCTCATGTTGGTCACCATGCCGGCGGTCAGGGAGCGATCGCAGATGGTGGCCTCAAGACCAAAGCCGCCCTCCACCCCGGGAATCATGGGGAAGCCGTTGGCGATCAGCAGACGACCGCTGTGGTCCGGCGGACCCTGCCACAGACGGGCGATGGCCGCCCGGTCGATGCCACAGCGCAGTCCGGCCTCCAGCACCGCCAGCTTGACATCGGCCTGCTTGCACAGCTCGCCAGGGCGGAACAGGGCGTGGGCCTGCATGGCATCGGGGCTGACCCGGATCACCACCGAGGTCGCGGTGCAGGGCAGGGAATTGCCATAGACGTCGCAGCCCTCCTGGTCGGGGAGGGGAGGTTCGCCACAAGCCACCACCAGGCGACGTACCCACTGAGCTGGGCGGCTGGCCTGGAGGATGGCAGCCTGCTGCAGACCATGGCTGATCCGGGCCGTGGCCAGCACCCGCTGGAGCAGATCGCTGGGGAACACCGCCTGCGGGGCCAGGTTGATCCAGGCCCGCAAACGATCACTGCTGACATGGACCCGTTTGGCCAAGGCCTGAAGATCTCGCGGATCGACTCCCTTGCGGCGCCGGGCCTCGTCCACCAGACGCCCGGTACGATGCTGACGGTCTGAACCGCTACGCTGGGTCGTGACCCGTTCACTGGCTGGCTGCTCCTTGCTGCGCACGGTAGCGATGGCTTCTTGGGCCATCTCCAAGAGGGCACCGGCATGCTGCGGCCGCTCATCGGCCTCTTTAGCCAGACAGCATCGCAACAGATCCATGGTCGCTGGATGGAGGTCACCATCGGCGGAGGGATCAGGAGTCGGATCGTAGATGATACGTTGCAGGGTGGAGATGGGGTTGTCACCGATGAAGGGCGGCCGCCCCTTGAGCATGGTCCACAGGGTGCTGCCCAGGGCGAAGATGTCGGAGCGGACATCCAGATCCCCCTCGCCCCGGGCCTGCTCTGGCGACATATAAGCCGGGGTGCCCATCGGCACCCCGGTCATGGTCAGCTGCTCCTGGGTGTCGGTGCCGCGCACCAGGCCAAGGTCGGCCAGCTTGGCCTCGCCGAGATCGGTCAGGAAGATGTTGGCCGGTTTGATGTCGCGATGGATCAACTCGGCCTGCTCGATGGCCACCAGACCAGCAGCACAACCGCGCAGGATCAGCAGGGCCTCCAACTCCTCCAAGCGGCTGCCACGCTGCTGCATCAACTGCGAGACATCTCCACCGGTGACCAGTTCCAGGGCCATGAACAGAGTGCCATCGGCATCACCGACATCATAGCAGGCGATGACATTGGGATGGTTGATGCCGGCCGCCGCCCGGGCCTCGCGCAGGAAGCGCTTGGCAAAATCGCCCTTGGCATCCGCCAGGGGCAGCAGCACCTTGAGGGCCACCGTGCGGTCGGCCAGGGGATCGTGGGCCTTGTACACCCGCCCCATGCCGCCCTGGCCCAGCAGGTCGAGGATCCGATACCGACCGATCTGCTGGGGTACGGCCTCGGTCATGCCACACCCGCCAAGTGGGGGCAAACGAAGGCGCTTGCGACGTGCAGGACACAGGCCATATCTCCATGCTATGCCGACCTACAGACAGTCAACGCAGGGTCCCAGACCGTGGCGCGGCGACGACTGCTTGTCTGCTCTGGCCCAGGTCTATCCTGCCTGACCATGGCGACGGTCACTGACATCCTTGGGCCAGGCGGGGCCCTCGCCCAGCAGCTGCCCGGCTACGAGGCCAGAGCCCAGCAGGTGACCATGGCCGAGCTCATCGCCGAGGCCATCGCCGGCCGCCAGCACGCCATCATCGAGGCCCCGACCGGGGTCGGCAAGAGCCTCGGCTATCTGATCCCCATCGCCCAGCATGTGGTGGCGGCCAACGAGAAGGCGGTCGTCTCGACCTGCACCATCGCCTTGCAGGAACAGCTCATCGGCAAGGACCTGCCCCTGGTCGGCACCCTGGTGCCCGGCCTGGTGCCGGTCCTGGTCAAGGGGCGGCAGAACTATCTCTGCCTGCGCCGCCTGGCCCTGGCCGATCCCCACCATGACGGCCAACTGGTGCTGTTCGAGACCCGCGAAGAGGCCCGGGAACTGGCCGAGATCGCCACCTGGGCCAGGACCACCAGCACCGGCGACCGCCAGGACCTGCCCTTCGCCCCCGCACCGGCGGTGTGGCGTCAGATCCAATCGGACCGCCACCTGTGCCTGGGCCGCAACTGCACGCAGTTCGCCGACTGCTTCTTCCGCCGGGCCCGCCGCCGCATCGAAGACGCCAACCTGCTGGTGGTCAACCACCACCTGTACTGCGCCGACATGGCCCTGACCGACGACAGCGCCGCCATCCTGCCCGGTCATGCCATCGCCGTGTTCGATGAGGCCCACACCCTTGAGGACATCGCCACCGAGCACCTCGGCACCAGCGTCGGTGACGCCCAGGTGCGCTACTTCCTTGACAGCCTCCACAACGAACGCACCGGCAAGGGCCTGCTGGCCGAGGAGCGTTTCGCCGCCGCCCTGCCCCTGATCGCCGCCGCCCGGACCGCCAACCAGGAACTCTGGCGCACGGTGGCCACCTGTGCCCAGTTGAGCGGCGACACCCTGCTGCGCCTGAGTCGCACCGTGGAACTGCCCGACGAGCTGCCCGGCGCCCTCCAGGTCCTGATGCGCCATCTGGCCGACCTGCGCGGTCTGGCCGATGACGACAGCCTGGCCCAGGAGCTGCGGGCCCAGGCCGAACGCGCCGCCGAACTGGCCCACGATCTGCGCCACCTCATCGACCGCGACCGTGAGCACTACGTCTACTACGCCGAGGTGCCGGCCGGGCGCGGCAGCCCCAGCCTGCGCTGCAATCCCCTGGCAGTCGGCGACCTGCTCAAGGAGGCCCTGTTCGAGCGCATCCCCACCGTCATCCTGACCTCCGCCACCATGGCCGCCGATGACAGCGACCG
>SLQH01000114.1 GCA_007131555.1 Planctomycetota bacterium
AACCACCACGGAGCACCGGGCCTTGGCCCGCGTGCCGACGCGTGGTTCCCACGTGTTCGCAAGGTGCCAGCTAGATCGGCGACACGACACCTGTGCTACGGCTCGTAGACACCGCAACTCGTGATCATGTACGGTAACAACGGACGCAAGCGGAGTTCAGCGATGATGGCGACGCCCCAGCCTATAGCGGCCTCAAAAGTATTGGCCCGCCAATGCCCGCGGGCCAAGGCCCGGTGCTCCGTGGTAGAATCCATGGAACTGATGTGCGAGAGGAGGCTCGCAGCGTAGCTGTCTGAGCAATGCACTGCGTCATGCTCAATCGCCATCCCTTGCAGCCAGGGTTCCTCAGAGCCTACTCCAGCCGGCAGTCGATGCGGGTCACGTTACCTTGGCGCACGGCCTCGGCCAGGGGGCCGGTGATGGTCGGGCCGCTGATCTCATGGCGGGTGCCGTCGCGCTGATGCAGGCACCAGGCCGTGGGCCGGGCCGCCTGGGGGCCGAAGGTGGGCCGCAGGTCCGGGTTCTCGTACACCACCAGGCAGCGGCCCAGAAACAGGGCGGCGTAGGCCCTGGCCGGCAGGTCGACCGGCTGCGCGTGTTCGTCGGCATCGATGCGCTCGACGGTGCAGGGGGCATCGGTGAACTGCCAGGGCGCCAGGATCGGGGCCAGGCTCAGGCACAGGCGGCCGTCCTGGACCGTGAAGGGCTGGGGGCCGAAGCTCATGTGCAGATGCATCTCCAGGACCTCGGCAGTGGTACCCGAGGACCGGGGCTGGAAGCCACGACCGCGATAACCGGGCTTGGGCTGACGCGAACTCATGATGAACGAGGCGTTCTCGAACACGTTGCGGCCATAGCGTTCGGGCGGCTGGAAGGGGATGGCGCAGCGTTGCAGGTCGGCGAAGAAGGCCTCGTGCAGGCCGGCATGCAGACAGCCGAGCAGGTATTTGTGCTCCAGATGCAGGAAGACATTCTCGTTCTCGAACCAGCCCGGAGCCCAGGCCCACAGCCGTCCGACCTCCGGCCCTTCGCCGGCCAAGCTGTCGCAGACGATGTACATGCCCAGCTCGGCATCGTACAGGGGGCCGGAGCGGATCCGGTCGTAGAGCTGACGGGCCTCCTTGCCACCAACCAGGCCGGTCTGCAAGGCATGGGAGGGCACCTCCAGGAAGGGCGGCAGGAAGCGATGGCTGAAGCCCGTGATACGTACGCAGCGGCCCAGCGGATGCGCCCCCTGTGGTCCGGCGATCTCCTCCCAGGCGGTGGCCTGATGACGGCAGTAGGTCGCCGGCAGGCCGGTGGCCGGATCCTGGGACTGTTGCCAGGACGCATCCAGGCGTTCCACCACCGCCGCCAGATCGGCGATGACGGCCGCTGCGTCCCACTGTTCCTCGGCCCCGTCAAGACCGGCGAAGGTGGCCTCACGGAAGGCCTCCTTGGCGGTATTGGCGGCATCCCAGTAGGCAAAGGCATCGGCGTCATCACGCCAGGCGGCGATGGCCGCCATCACCGCCCGCCACAGGCTGGCCAGCTCGACCGGCACCGGCACGCTGACCGGGGCCTCGGCGGCCAGGGTCCGCAGGCTGGTGGCCAAAAACAGGGCCGCCCGCCGCAGATGCACCACCTCGCTGACCGACGAGCCGAAGATCCCCGGCAGACCGTTGATCGAATCGTTCCAGCCCGGCCGCCCGCCATCCATCTCGATGCCGATGCCCGAGGGCGCCAGCGAGGCCATACGGTTGACCAGCAGGCACAGGATCTTCTGGCTCAAGGGACAACGGTATACCGGTCCGTCACCCTGACCGCTGCGCACCAGCTGGCGGTCCTGACGGCGGGCGGCCAGACGCGCCGCCTTGGCCGGATCGTGGACCAGGGCATCGACCTGGGCCACCCGGCCATCGGCCAGCAGGACATGCTTGGCCTGGCGCGGCAAGACCCGTACGTCGGTGTCATGATAGGTATAGCTGGCATCTTCGACCAGCAGCCGCCGCAGGCGGTCGGGGTAGATGGCCAGATAGCTGTCGAGATGGTCGAAATTGTAGATCCAGTGGTCGCACCAGTAGCCTTCGCCGAAGGCCGCCTCAAGATCGACGGCGGCCCCGTCCAGCAGCCGGCCCAGCAGGCCCTCGCGATCGTGTACCACGACCCCGGCATCGGTCAGGGCTGTGAACACCGAACCGGGCGTGAAGGGCCTGCTGACGAGATCGCCCAGCACTGCCGCGACCGCCGCCCCGTCGGCAGCGCTCACCGCCGCCAGGACCGGCTCGGGATCGGGCAGATGCCAGCGAGTCCCGCGCACCACCAGGGGGTTGAAGCCGTCGAGCTGGAGCAGGTTGAAGAAACGGCGGATGTTGCCCGGACCCACCGCCGGGTTGAACCACACGTCATGGCGGCGGTTCTGGTTGACATCACGGAAGTTGCCGTCGCCCTGCGAGAACACCGTGGCATCAAGGCGGAACATGTTGTAGTCCCGCTCCAGGTCGCCGTGCTTGCGGCCGTAGAGGTGGATGATCTGGGCGTCGTCCTCCGGCCCGGCCAGGGTCACCGGCAGACCGCCGCGCAACACGTTGTCGAGGTAGGTCTGGGGCAGGTAGTGGTTGAGCGGCCCGCTGCCGCCATGGACGAAGCAGCGGTGGCGGATGCCATCGATCAGGCGGCGGTTGCGGGCATGGACCGCATCCACATAGCCGGGCTGCAGCAACGCGGCGATCATCGGCAGTTGCTCGGGCCGGCGGGCCTGGCCATACAGAGACTCGATGCGGATCGTGGCCCCAGGCGCCAGGGTGACCCGGCGATGGACGAAAGCACAACAGGTCTGGCAGACCTCGCCCTGCGTCGCGAGCGGATCCCAGGCTGGATCGAGCAGGGCATAGGGGCGGATGAAATCACCCACCGCGCCGAACAGCAACTCCTGATCGACGATGGGCTGCACACTCTGGCCCTGCTCGTCGATGGCCCGGAAGAAGTGCCCGGCCGGATCGACCTCGACTTGCCAGGTATCGGACGACAGGGTCCGCATGCGCACGAAGGGCGTCCCCTCGGCCCGACCGCTGACCTCAAGATAGCCCTCGGTGACGAAGGGCAATTTCTTGAGCAGCTCGAAGGACTCGCCGTAGGGGATCAGGCGGGGGAAACCGTCAACGATGTCGCAATCGTGCGCCTGGGTCCCCCGATGGGTGATGATCACCTGACGAGCCAGGGCGGCGAAGGGCTGATCGGGAACGGTGGCGTAGCGGACCCGGATCTCCAGGCCCAGGCCGTCGTGCTCTTCGACCAGTTCCAGGGCGTGGGGCCGGACCTCCAGACGGTTGCGTACCGCGGGCCCGCCATCACTGCGGAAGGGCTCATAGAGCAAGCGCTGGTCACCATCCCGGATGACGATGAAGGTCCGGAAGCCCTCCAGGGCCGCCCGGTGCTGATGCAGGCGCACCGAGTCGAACTCCATCAGGCAGTGATCCTTGTCCTGGACCCCGAAGGTGCACAGGGCCTGACCGCGGTTGACATAATAGGCCCAGGCCGGAATCCCCCAGGGCCCGGCAATGCCGGACAGGAAACTGGAGAAGGCCGGCGCCCGGTTGTAGCCGTGGACGATGTAGGCCCCGTCCGAGCCCAGTTCGTAGCCTACCGATTGCATGGCCATGTCCTCCGGCGCCAGGATCTGCGGCGCAGGGCATGAGGATGCCGGGACCGGCCATGATGCAAGACCGGCGTTGGTGATGGCGACCGGGAGGGCAATGGGGGTGTGCCAACGTCATGGCACATCGCTCGTCAACGGCTTGGAGCGAGTGCGCAGCGTGCTTGGTATGCGACGCCGTGCCAAGCCACGCCCCCCCGGACTCGCCCCAAGCGCCTGCCCGTCGCACCACCACCACGGAGCACCGGGGCTTGCCCCGCGTGCAATCGCGCGGGGAGAACGATCGTGCAACCCACAGGCCCCAATCGTCACGCCCAGCGCCCGACCACACCGGCTCAGCAGGATCTCTCAGTAGAGGACCCAGAGTACCCAGAAAGGCACGTCTGCTCTGCTCTACGTTCTCTGCGTTCTCTACTTGGCCTACGGCAATCATGGCGCCGCCCAAGGCCCTTTTCACA
>SLQH01000384.1 GCA_007131555.1 Planctomycetota bacterium
AAGGCACGAGTGCAGATGCAAAGGAACATTCAAGGGCTGAAGGCTCTGACCATCGCGCAGTTCCTGCTACCCGATCGCTTCGACCCGGAAACGCAGCAGTATCGCCTCTCGAACGCTCCAAAAGTCGAGAGCGCCGGGACCGTGATCATCGACGAAGCTTCGATGGTCACGGAGGACATGCTTGCCGCAGTCTTCGATGCACTCAAGGGGCCGAAGCGGGTCATCCTTGTAGGCGACCACAGACAGCTCCCACCGATCGGCGCCGGTCGGCCGCTGGTGGACCTCGCGAGGGAGCTGCGACCATGGGAAAACGACAGTGAGCCACCGTTCCCTCGCGTGGGGCCCGGCTACACCGAGCTGACGATACATCGCCGCCAGACCGGCAAAGGCAACGTGGGTCGCGACGACCTCCTCTTGGCTTCGTGGTTCACCGACGAAGCGCCAGATCCCGGCGCCGACGAGATCTGGGCGCGCATGGCCCTCGGCGAGACCGACGGCCATGTCGAAGTTCGCCGCTGGCAGACGGATGAAGAACTCAAGGACCAGCTTTTGGAAGCGCTCGTCCAACACGTCCCGGAGATCGAAACCGACGAGGACGAACGAGGCTTCGGGGTGTCTCTGGGAGGTGTCGCCAGTGAGAGCGGCGTCTTCTTCAACGCAGCTTGGCCGGAAAGGAACCGGCCAGGGGCGTCGGAGCGCTGCGAGGCTTGGCAAGTGCTGACGCCCATTCGCGGTAAGGGACACGGAATTGAAGAACTCAACCGTTTCCTGCACGAGCGTTTCCGGAAGCAAGCGCTACGCTTTGCAGAAGGGCGTCGACCACGGACCCCACGCCCGAATGGCGCGGAGCGGATCATCTATGGTGACAAGGTGATGTCGACCACCAATGCCCTGCGAGGAATACTCGGTCGCGACAGGGCGCTGGTATCGAACGGAGAAATCGGAACTGTCGTAGGCGAGACGCGGTTCGGCAATCGTTGGAACGGGCGAACGCCAGAGCGCCTGGACGTGGAATTTGGAACGCAGCCAGGAAAGACCTTCGTTTATTGGCCCGGGGATTTCGGGGACGATGGCACAGTGGCTCTTGAGCTCGCTTACGCACTGACCGTTCACAAGAGCCAAGGCAGCCAGTTCGGCCGGGTGTTCGTCGTCATTCCGCAGCCATGCTTCATCTTGGGCAGGGAGTTAATCTACACCGCGCTCACCCGCCAGGTCGACGGTGTCGTCCTATTCGTGCAGGGACAACCCTCGGATCTCAGAGCGTACACATCCTCAAAGTACTCGGAGGTCGCGCGACGCTACACCAATCTCTTTGCTGCACCGGACATGCTGGCCGATCCGAGTGGTGCGTTCCTCGAACGTCGCCTAATTCACCGTACAGCGAGAGGCGAGCTCGTCCGCTCGATCTCAGAGGTTGTAGTGGCTGATGCGCTCAACGCTGAGGGTATCGATTATCAATACGAAAAGGCGCTTCGTGGCGATCATGGGGTCGAACGTTATCCCGACTTCACGGCGGAAGACCCCGCAACTGGTGTGACGGTGTATTGGGAGCATCTAGGCATGCTCTCCGATCCGACGTATGCAAACAGGTGGGAGAAGAAGCTCAAGTGGTACTATGACGTTATGGATCTCGAACCGAACGGACCCGAGAACAAGAAAGGCGAACGCCTCGTGACTTCAGAGAACCGCCTCGACGGCGCGATCGACTCCGCGAAGATCAGACAGCAGGTACGCAAGGTTTTCGATTTGTGACTTTGGCGGAAGGCAGCACCAAGAAGCGCGTTTCATCGCGGCACTGATCTACGAAACGGTATGAAGGACTTCGGCCCCTCTTGCTTCCACAGTGCTTCCACGGTGGGCTCAAACGCAAACGCCGCCCCGGAGGGCGGCGTGTAAGCGTTTGATAACGCATACTATTCTGGTTGCGGGGGTGCGATTTGGACTCACACGAACAGATCTCGATGTCCCGTTCGCCGCTTGAGGGCAGCCAAGCCATTGCATCGCAACCAGCTGCCGCGGCTCGTCTTTTCTGAATGAGGACGCGGCGCGATTGACCCGCGCCGCGTGAGAGTGCTCCGCTGCCCGTTCTTCGATGCCTGCCGTCGTCAAGCGTTGGCGTTCGTGGCGCTCGCTGTCCTGTCATCGCCTGCGCCAGCCGTCTGCAACGCTGCAGCAGCACCCTCCCCGCGGCGTCGAGCGGCTGCCGCTGCGTCGGCATCGCTGGCCGGGGCGGCCGTCTTTCCGCCGCCATCGTCGCCGGCCTCATCGGCTGCAGCCTCCGCCAGCTCCTCGCGCAGTCCGTCGATGTAAGCCTGGACCCGCGCAATCGATCTTTGCGCAGCCACCTGGCGGGACAGAACCTCGAGGAACTCCACGCGCTCCGCGAGCGGCGCCCGGTCGAGCCAGCGCTCGAAGGCACCGACAACGGCGCGCCGCTGCTGCGCCTCCTCGTTGATCTGCGCCTCGGCGTGCCGCGCGATGCTCTTTTGCAGACCGGCGATGTGGCGTTCGATCGCCTTGCTGGTGGCGGGGGTCGTCTTGGACTTGCTCATAATGGGATCTCCCAATTGAAGGTTGCAATTCGAAGGCCCGCTGGTGACGCACACTGCGCTCCCTTCGAAGGTCAGTTGGTGTCGTCCCAGAAAAACCGAAAAGCGCCGGCCAGTGACGCACAGATCAAATTCAGAATAATTTTAGCGTTCACTGATGAATCGCGCCGAGCCGATGCTCATCGGCAGCGCCCAAGTAAGAAATTGATCTGGCGCTCTTCCCACCCGGCTGCACGAACTGCACCCGCAGAGCGCCAACTCTCGCTGGAAGAGATCCACCCGAGGCAAGGCCTACGCTGCCTTCCCGTGGATCGCTTTCGCCGCGTCGGTTCAAAAGGCGACGATCGAAACGATCGCGGTCGCGAAGCCCAGCCAACCAATCAGCAAGCATAGCCCGGCCTTCCGACGCAACTCTGTGACCCGCTCATGCGCCCACTCCTCGGCCTCGCGCTTTCCGGCGCGAAGTGCCTTCATCTCCTCCTGCAGCCTCCCAACCTCGCGAGCGATCACCTTGTTGGATCCCTCGCCGTCGCGGAGAGCTCCGACAATCTCCCGCGCAGTGCCGGAGTCAAGCAGCACGGAGTCGGTAATTGCTGCCGCAAGGCGCAACCGCTCTTCTAGCGGCTGCTCGGAATTACGCGAGACGAACACCGAGTTTTGGGCTTTCATGGCATACCTCCCCAAGCGATCAATTGCGCTACGGTGAATAGCGGCCTCGGGCTGATCCGCTCGAACTCCCCGAACCGCGTTCAGCGGAGCTCCCCAATGCTGCACCTTCCTTCTGCGCCAACGCCTGGATGCCACATTCACTCTCGCGGCGCGAGGGCGAGCCACAGGTAGGCGCACGCACCCTGGGGCACTCACGATACCGGCGCCGCTTTGATGATCTTGTCGGGCACCGCAATCTCCGCCGAGTCGGAAATGACAGCTCCGACCGTTTCAGCCTCCCAGCGGTGCGCGATCCAGCTCTTCTGCAAATCCTGACTGACCATCGCGAGTTGGATGAAGCCCCCGGGGACCGCACTTGACCTCAAGCATGAAGCCCCCGTCGTGGCGTATTGAAGCCGGGCGGCGAAGATGTTCCTCGTGAGCCGATCCATATCATCATCTGCGTCCTGCTCCAGCTCCAGGCGCTCGACTAATGCCTTCTCGACCTCGAAATTTCGCCAAGTCGGCGCTGACGGGATCTCTGACATCTTCACAGCGGAAGCCGCCCTCGAACCAGCCTCCTTCAAGTCATCCACCAGTCGTGGCTTCAATTCGGCCCGATGAGCTGCGAGCCGCCTCTCTCTGCTCGACCAACCAGCCAGGATGACCTCCGTCGGCGGCCTCGTTCCGAGGCCAAACTGGTGCCGCACGGATGAGTGGAGCGCGCTGCTCAACATTGTCGGAAGTGCTTCGAGCAACCCGTCGTAGTCTGCAACCTCGTCCGGCATATGCAGATTGATAAGCTCCGCCATGCCGCGCGGCCCGCTTACCGCGAGGATCGCGTTGCGATCCGGCAGGCACATGATCGGTGACCTGATGCGGGTGATCAAGC
>SLQH01000429.1 GCA_007131555.1 Planctomycetota bacterium
AGGATGGCATAATAGCCGAACAGGACCAGCACCGCCCGCCAGTGAGCCGTGGTCATCAGCTCCGGCAACCCCCGCGCCACCGGAATGCTGAAGCTGCCCAGGATCAGTGCGACCACAGCTGTGGCCCACCACAGGCGATGGGTGACCCAGGAGCCCAGGGCCCAGCGGGCCAGGGCGATCCAGCTGACGAAGAAGATCTGGGCGATCATCGTTGTCACCAAAGCTACCAGCACCAGCCAGGCCGCCGGGGGCACCACCAGATCCATGATGAGCACGCTATGCACCATCCCGCCGATCCAGCAGGCCAGCAGATAGCACAAGGCATAGGTGATCAGATGGGTATGCATGGCACCCGCCGCAACCGCCGCATCAGCCCAGATACTCCTTGAGCATGGCCGTGGTGGCCGGGTTGAAGCCCTTGATGCGGTCCTCACCCCGGCGGCTGGCGGCCAATTGGGCAACCACCTTGGTGGCCAGGACCTTGCCCAGTTCCACGCCCATCTGGTCGAAGGAGTTGAGGTTCCAAATGAAGCCCTGGACCGCCGTACGATGCTCATAGAGGGCCAGCAGCTGGCCGACGGCCTGGGCGTCACAGACCTCCAGCAGCAGACAGGTGGACGGACGGTTGCCGGGGAACACCTTGTGCGGCACCAGCTCGGCCGGAATGTCCTGGGCCGCCACCTCCTCAGCGCTCAGGCCGCAGGCCAGGGCGTCTGGCTGGGCGAAGAAGTTGGCCATCAGCTCGTCGTGGTTGCTGACCGGATGGCCCTTGACCTGACGCGGCTGCTGGCTGCGCTTGAAGCCGATGAAGTCAGCTGGCACCACCCGCCCCTGATGGAGCAGCTGATAGAAGCTGTGCTGGCCATTGGTGCCCGGCTCGCCGAAGTCGATCTCACCGGCCGCGAAGGGCAGGGGCTGACCGTTGATATCCACCCGCTTGCCATTGGACTCCATGTCGACCTGCTGGATATGGGGCGCGAACTTGTGCAGGGCCTGGCAGTAGGGCAGCAGGGCCCGGGCCGGATGGCCCAGGAAGGTGCTGTTCCAGACCCCGAACAGGCCCAGCAGGACCGGCAGGTTGCGGCGCAGGGGCGCGGTGGCGACATGATGGTCAATACTGCGGGCACCGGCCAGGAAGCGCTCCACCACCGGAAAGCCGTACTGCAAGGCCAGGGGCAGCACCCCGACCGCCGAACAGACACTGTAACGACCGCCGACCCAGTCCCAGAAGCCGAAGGCCAGATCCGGATCGATGCCGAATTCAGCCACCGCCGTGAGATTGGTGGACACCGCCACCATGTGCTGGGCCACCGCCTGCTTGCCCAGGGCCTTGACGATCCAGTTGCGGACGGTGCGGGCGTTGAGCATGGTCTCAGCGGTGGTGAAGGTCTTGGAGATGACCACCACCAGGGTGCGCCGGGGATCAAGGTCCTCCAGGGCCCGGGTGACATCGATGGGATCGACATTGGCCAGGAAACGCAGGCGCCGGCCGGCCGCCGCCTTGGCGCAGGCCGGATCGGTACGCAGGGCCTCGGACACGAACTCAGGACCCAGATAACTGCCGCCGATACCGATCGCCACCACATCCGTCAGCGCCTCGCCGGTGCTGCCCAGCCGTCGCCCGGCCCGCACAGCGGTGGCGAAGGACTTGATGCGGCCCAACACCTCATGGACCTCCGGCACCACGTTGACGCCATCGACCCGGATGTCGGCATCGGGCGCGGCCCGCAGCGCCGTATGCAGCACCGCCCGCCCCTCGGTGGCGTTGATCCGCTCCCCGCCCATCATGGCCGCCAGGCGCTGGGGCAGAGCCGCCGCCTGGGCCAGATCCTCAAGCAGTTCCAGGGTCCGGGGCGTGGCGAGCTGGCGACTGCAATCGAGGGTGATGCCCTCGGCCGCCACCCGCAACGCCCGACAGCGCTTGGCATCCTGCAGCAGGTCGCGCAGATGCCAGGACTCGGCTTCGCGGGCATGAGCGACCAGGGACTTCCAGGCGGGACTGGTGATCAAGGACATGGCTGGCTCCTCTAACAGTGACTGTCGGCCGGACCCCGACAGGGCCCTGGCTGGGGCGGCATTCTCATGCCATCGCCAGGATGATGAAAGAGGCAATCCGCGCTGAGCGGACGCGTTGCATGCACTGTCGGCCAGAGATCCTCATCACCGCTTGTGATGACCAGGGACGCACCAGGATGCACTGCAAAGGGCTCTCCTCAATGAGCCTGATGAACCAGCAACAGGCTGATCCTGATCCTCGACCCAGTGATGCCACAGTATGCCAAAACCTCCTTCTGCCACCTCCTCCAAAACATATCGCCGCAGCGGGAAAGCCGATACCGGCAATCGCCAGCGGCAAGGCAGCACAGCCAGGATCAGCGCCCAAAAAGGCCGCGACCAAGGCCCAAGGCCTGCCGCAGCCGTACGACCAGCGCCACCTGCCGATAAGCGTCAGAAGCCGGCTCGGGCCTCAGCCCAACGCTCTGCCGCCCGTGAGAGCAGCCATCGCCCCGCTCGCACAAGGGGCCATGACGACCCCGATCGCCTGACCAGCGATGAGATCGATGAGCCGCCGCGCTCTGTGTCGCCGGGCTTCATCGTCGCCCTGTGCAGTGGAGGCACGATCCTGTTGTTCGTTGTCTTGGCCGCCTTCCATCGTCCGGCCGAACGGGTCGACCCCCTGGCCGATTATGGCGGGGCCACCGAAGAGAGCGCTTTTGGCCCCGGTTACAGCAGTCATCAGGACGGCCATCATGCCTCGTCGTCTCCGGCGCGGACCGTCCAGCGTCAGCCCGATGCCCATGAGCAGCAGCGCATGGCCCAGGCCGAAGCCGCCCTCAATGAGGCCCTGAACCATCATCGCGCCAATCCGGGGGACTTTGCCGACGTCTTCCATATGATTGAACGAGCCCACCGCCGAGCCCATGACACAGCCCTTGCCGAGCGCTGCCAGGCCGCCGCCGATGCTGTCCGCGAAGCCTGGGACCAGGCTGCCCAACAGGCCTTGCGACGCAGCATTGAGGACGCCCAGCGTCATGAAAGGGATGGTCGCATCGCTCAGGCCCGGGCCATCTTCCATGACTTCGATCCACAACTGCTGCCACGAGTCCGCAGTCAGGTCAATGCCGAGCGACAACGCCTGGATCAATTGTGGCAGCAGACCCAGCAACAACGCCAGGAAAGCATCAGCGCAATCCTTGACCTCTTGGTGGCTGGCGATGGTCGAGCCGCACGGGAACGCTGCTTCGCTCTGCGCCAGGATCAAGGCTACGCCGACATGGCCCCATGGTTGGATGCCGCCATCACCGTAGCCCGCCACCTTGACGACCGGATTCGCGCCATCCGCCGCCACGGCGCGGAACTGGCCGGTGAAACCCTACAGGTGACAAGCGGCGACGACACGATTGAGGCGCGGTGCATTCGCGCCGATGAGACGGGCCTCCGCCTGGCAACCAGAGACGGAATCCTTCATCTGCCCTGGGCCAACATCGATGCCGCACAACGGCAACGCTGGCGCGGCAGCTGGACCCCGCAAGACCCTGACCAACACATGGTCGCCGCCCTTGAAGCCTTGCGCGATGGCGACCATGAGGGCCTGCGCAATGCCCTGGAGGCAGCCGGCGACCACCCCCTGCGCGCCATGATCGCCGCCCGCAGCCAAGACCGCTGAGCATCCAGCTGGCAAGGGCGAGGGATGGCCATCCCTCAAGCACTGGTCTGTGGCACCCGCGTCCAACCTGGAGACCGTCCATGAATATCCTGCACTACAATATCTGGAATGGCATGACCCAGGATCCCAGCTACATCCCTCGCTTTGCTGAGTACCTGGGACATCAGCCAGACGTGCATCTGTTGATGCTCAATGAATACCGCAGCAGCCCACAGCTGAATGGAGCTTTAGCCGATCACGGGTTTTGTTATTCCTGCGTCAACACTCAGATGGTCAACAAGAACAGAGCCGCTGTCTTTGGCCGCATCCCCTTGGGGGAGACCCTGACCACACCAGACAACCTGCGCCTGGTCCTGCTGCGCCTGGAAGACTTCGATCTTGCCTGCTATCACGCAACCCCTTCCGGGGTTGC
>SLQH01000056.1 GCA_007131555.1 Planctomycetota bacterium
CGCCGCGGCTTGAAGCAACGCTAGTCATTGGCCCGGGGACGGACCGGGGTCAGGGGCACGGTTGTGGTCGGGTTGCGGCCGGACCGCGAGGGGCAGCGGCCGATTCTGCTGGCGCGCGGCGATCTGAGCGCTGGACCTGGTCAGGAACAGACCCTGGCCTTTGATATTGAGCCGACCCAGACAGCCGCCCTCGCGGCTGGGGATTATCGTCTGTTTGTCGCCTTCAATAATCAGGTGGTGGATGCCCGCCGCCTGCGTTTTGTCGATCCGCAACGGCCCGGTGGCGGCGGTCGCTGGGCCCATACCATGCCGCATGGCAGTGGTTCCGGCTTCGACGGCGCTCCGGTGCTGCCCGACAAGCTTGCCAACCGTCGCTATGCCGGTCATGTCGATCGGGTGGTCAGCGGCATCCATCAAGCCAATCTGTGGGTCAACTTCTTTGCCAACAGCTATCCCCTGCTGGGGCCGTCCCAGGATCTGCCGGAGGCCGAGGCCGCCGATCTGCCGCCTGCGGCAGCCGCCTATCGGCCATCGCATACCCATGCCTTCTATCAGCATCTCATGGCCCAGGGTGTGGCCTTGGGCATCACCATGGGTTATGGTGAGGATTATCGGGCCGAGGTCTACATGCCCTTGCCGACCATCATCGATGAGCAGATGGGGATCATGGCCCGCAAGTATCTGGCCGGTGGCCTGGGGGCCGCTACTCTGCCCAACTTTGTTGCCGCTTACACTGACTACTACGGTCACAATGACTGGTCAGGTGGCGGTGAACTCAGCGATGACGAACGGACGGCCGTGCGGCAGGCCTATTGGCAACAGGGTACCCGCAAGGCGGGCATGGATGGCGCCCAACCGCCCTATCATCTGACCTTCGATCGACGTCAGATAGGAGGGGAGCTGGGCGAGTTCTATCAAGGCAGCCGTGATGCCCGTCGTCGCGGACAGGAGTGGCTGGAGGCCAAACAAGAGCACTATGGAGGCAATGACAAGTGGATTGAAGAACATTATGACACTGATGAAGCCCGCTTGCGTCTGTGGCGGGCATTCTGGCAGGAAGTGGGCTTTGAGGGTCCTATCCCTGAACCGGAACGACGCATCCCTCTGCCCCAGCTTGATGACGGTAACGCTGAACGCTACGGTCGCCAGGCGGCCTATGACTATGCCAGCTTCGCCCTGCGCGGCGTTGAGCGCATCTATGGGCGCATCACCCGCAATCTTGAGGCCCATCTGCCGGCGGTGTTCACCATCCACAACAAGGGGGCTATGAACCACTCCATGGTCGGCCATGCCTGGACCGGCTTTCGTACCCCCAATGTCGATCCCTCCTACATGGTCGATGGAGCCTCGGCGGTCTCGGTCTCGGAGTGGAATCTTGACGGTGTGCCCAAGCCGTATTTCCTGCCGACCTTTTATGTCCAGGGTCTGCTTGATCGGGGTCTGCCGGTCTACCAGTGCGGTCTGTGGAAGCAGATGGGCTCACCGACCCGCTTCCTGCGCGACGTGGTGTTCTGGGCCGGGCGTGGCATCCAGACCTACTTCGACCAGACCGGCAACATGACCTGGTCGCACATCGGCGCCGACCAGACCACCTATGCCGCCAACGAGCGCATGCAGGCTACGGCCGAGTTCCACAATGCGATCAGTGACCTGGTGCCGCGCTTGGAACCGGTGCGCGAGGTCGGCCTGTACGTGCCGGCTTATGGTGGTCCCTGGGGCACCGGGGTGACGCGGGGGCATTATGTGGCCATGATTGCCGCTCTGATGAGCGGTTACCAGACCCACATGATCCTGCATGGCGATGTCCATCCCGATAGTGCCTATGGCATGGAACGCTACCCCATCATCTATGCCCCCTCCATCCATGGGCCGGGACGGATGTTCCCCTTCGAGGAGGACGCCTTCCGTCGCTATGTCGCCCAGGACGGCCAGGTGGTGGTGTCCCAGGCTCCGGATTATTATCACCCACCGGAGGCCTACCAAGCAGCCGGGATCAGCATGCGTGAGGTGCCGCAACTGGACGACCAGGGTGAGCCTCGGCGCAACCGTGATGGTTCGATCCGTACCCGTCGTGAATGGACCGCTACCCCTCAGCAATGGGCCCAGGTCACTCGTGATCATGTCTGGGGCTGGCTGGAGGAAGGGGTGCAGGCTGCGCCCATCAATGTCCATCATTGGTTTACCCATCTCGATGAGGACGGTGAACCGGCGAACTGGAGCGGGCGTCACTGGACCGGCCATCACAACTGGGCCCGGTTCCGGGGTTCGGCCCTGCATCAGTATCGGGCCCTGCAGGAGACCTTCGCCCAGATCCGTCCGCCGCTGGTGACCAAGGACCAGGATGAGGTCTTCGTCGATCTGCGGCGGCCCAAGGATGGCGCTGATGGATGGTGGCTGTTCGCCTCCAACTGGACCCTGCCGGGCCAGATGGAGATGTACGAATATCGGGTCGTCCAGGGCCACTTCAATTCCATGGTCGCTCCGGTCAAGACCCGTATCGGGGTGGCCCTTGCTGATGTCGCAGCAGTCTACGATATCATCGCCGGTCGTCGTGTGGAGGCCGTCCGCGAAGATGACCGTCTGTATTTCACCGCCGATTTCGCCAATGTGGAAGGCCGGGTCTTCGCCTTGCTGCCCGAGGCGGTGGCTGGTGCGCGTCTCCATCTGCCGGAGACGATCACTGCTGGTGCGCCCTTGCCGGGTCGTTTTTCCCTGCATGGCGCCTCGGGTGACGATCTGGGAGTACTGGGCTTGGTGCGCATTGAGATGATTGATGCCCAGGGAGAATCCCTGGGCAGCTGGGATCGCACCCTGCCGGCCAGCGGTGCCCTGGAGGACGTGGTGGTGCCGGCTGTGTCTGGTGCGCTGCGCGTGCGCATCAGCGACATGGTGGCCGGTTTTGTCGCTGAGGCGCGTGTCCAGGTCACTCCACCGCCGCGTCAGTTGGCGGCCCCGGCTGAAGCGGTGACTGTTGATCGTGGTGATGCCATCCATGCCGCGCTTGGTAAAGGCTCTGTGACAGTGGCCTACGATGCCGGTCGATTGGCTTTTGATGACGATGTGGTCACCATTGCTGAGGCCAATCCCCAGGCCGATCGCGATCGGGCCTGGGCCGAACAGGTTGCCGGGGTCTTGCGTCAGGGTGGTGTACAGGTTCAGGTCGCCAGCACTCAGCAATTGGCTACGGCTCGTCTCTATGCCCATCCCTGGACCGGCCGGATGGCCGGGGCCAGGACCCGCCATACGGTACCCAACATCCGCATTCCGACGCCGGTGCTGCTGGTCGGTGATGCCGCTGCGTCCCCGATCTTGCGTGACATGGAGCGTTCATGGGTGGCTGGCCGCAGCATTGGCCGCGATCAGGCCGGGCCGGGTCGGGCGGTACTGACCTTCGCCCCGCAGGCCTTTGATCCGGAGGCCGACGCGGTGATCCTGGCAACAGCCGATGAGGCCGGTCTGCGTGCCGCTTTGCCGGTGCTGGCCGATCTGGTGCGGCGCGATCCTGGTCCTGATCCCACCTGGACGGCCCGTGAGGCGGTGCGCTTCGCCTGGCTGCCCGCCGAGGTTGCTCTGCACAAGCGTCTGCGTGATGTGGCCGGCCTGCCGCCTCAGCGGACGGTGGCCAGAGACGACGCCCGGGTGGTCCATGAGGCGGCATTGGCTTCCTGGCCCGGCTTTGCCGAGCAACTGGGTCAGGCGGCAGTGGTGCTGGATGTCTCCGCTGCCGGAGTGGCGGTGGGCACCAAGTCCTGGGACAGTCCGACGGTGATGGTTGACCATCAGGGACAGGAACGCGGTCGCTGGGGCGGTGGCGCTGAAGTCACGCCCCGCGATGTCGGCATCAGCCATGATGGTGCCCTGGTATGGGCTGGTTACAGCCTGATGGGGCGTACCGCCGCCTATCGGCCCGGCCAGGGGCGGGTCCTCAAGCATGTCACCCCCATTGTCCACAGTTCCAATCCCTTCGGTTGGGACTCCTACAAGGAGAGTGATCGCCACTTGGGCATGAGCCCTGACAACCGGGTGGCTCTGGTGCCCTTGGAGGGCGGTATGGCGGCCTTTGATGCCGCCAGTGGCGAGCAGTTGTGGAGGATCCCCGGTACGTCGGTGCCGGGGCGTCATCGTGGCGGACCCCATCCCGAGATCGCCTTCAGTCCTGATGGCCGTCTGGCCTTGATCTCGCCGAGTTATGCTGATGGTGAGCAGACGGTGTCCTTTACCGTCAGGGCTCAGCGTTGGGATGCCGAACGCAACCGGTATGACCGCCGCAATCACGAGGATCGTGAGGTGACGGTGCGTTGTCGGGTGGTGCGCCGCGATGTACGCTTGGTCGAAGTGGCGACGGGTCGCAGCGTATGGGAGCAGCCGGTGGAATGGTCCCTGGTCGATGTAGAAACCGGCCATCGGGTCTGGCAGCTGGGTGACCGAGCTGAGATCCGGGTCCATGAGACCGCCACCAGTGGCTCCTGGCATACCTGGCAGGCGGCTGAAGACGCTGATGATCCGGTTGATGCCCGGACCGGCCGCGATATCGAGGTTCCTGATCTCCTTGATCGGGGCATGTGGCATCTGTACAGTACGGTCGGCCCTGACGGTGCCTGGAGCGTGTTGGGGGCCCGTGAAGCCCATTTCCTGTTGCTCGACGAGACCGGCAGCGTCTTGCGACGTTTTGAGGAACGGCATCTGCCGTCGGAGCTGGATCAGGGTCAGGAGATCCCACCGACCCTGCTGGCCGGTCGCAACCCCAACCGTATGGTATTGTTTACCCCCCAGGCTCGGGCCGCCTTCGTGATGCGTCTGGAGATCGGTGATGCTGCGACCAGGCAGCGGGCCCGCGATCTGGGAGCCCGCAATCGTCGCATCATGACGACCATTCGCAGTGAGCTGCGCAATACCCGCAACTACCGCAATTATGGTGATCAGGAATATCGAGCCGCCTTTGCCGAACGCATTGCCGGGGTGCCCGAAGATCTACTGGGTGAATTGTTGCAACGCATGTCACGCATTCCAGCTGAACGGCGGGCTGGCAGACGTCGCGATTTCCGTTTCTTCGGGCATATCGTCGAGCGGATCGAACAACGTCTTTTCGAACTCAGTGTCGATGTTTTTGATGCCGCCGTCAATCTCGATGAGCAATTACGCATTGATGTTGACGCCATGATCAGCGACATGATTGCCGAGCCCGATCTGGGAGTCCTCTATCTGGCGGCCTGGGACGGTACGATACGGGCCATCAGTGCTGACGATGGCCGTGAGCTGTGGCGTAGCCCCGTGATTGGCGGCTGCCGTCTGGGGGCCTTGCGGGATGACAGCGGGCGGATCATCGCCCTCTATGCGGCTGGTTCACGCGGTGATCTGCATCGCCTTAATCCCAGCAATGGACAACTGCAATGGCGGATCAATGTCGGTAGCGATGGGCAATGACGACGATGCGTGCTTGCGCACATGAGGAAGAGGCAACGACGAAGAGGGGGTGCTACTGCGGTTTTTAGGCTAAGGGTGGTTCCCATCCTGGGTGGTCCCGGCCCATCGCTGCTTGGCTTGTCATCATCTTGCGATAGGCATTGACGCGCACGCAGTCACCAAGCCCTGGTGGCTGCTCAAGGATGGAGAGATGCCATGATCGGGGTGACCGACCTTACGGTTCAGTTCGGCGAACATCCGTTGTTCGAGAATGTCAGCCTGCGTCTGACGGCCGGCAACTGCTACGGTCTGATCGGTGCCAATGGCGCCGGCAAGTCGACCTTCCTCAAGGTTTTGACCGGTGAACTGGACCCCACTACCGGCACTGTGGCTCTGGACCCCGGTCGTCGTATGGGCTGGCTGCGCCAGGATCGTGATGGCTATGGTGAGACCCCGATCCTTGATGTGGTCCTCCAGGGCCACGAAGAGGTCTGGCACCTGCAACAGGAGATGGACGTCCTCTACAACAAGGAGGATTTCACCGATGCCGATGGTGAACAGGTGGCCCATCTGCAGCAGCGTTTCGATGAACTGGACGGCTACAGCCAGGAGTCGACCGCCGCCGAGGTCCTGACCAACCTGGGGGTCCATCCGGATCTGCACCGGCGCCTGTTCAACGAGGTCGACGACGCCATCCGGGTGCGTATCCTGCTGGCCCAGGCCATCTTTTCACGGCCAGATCTGCTGTTGCTTGACGAGCCGACCAACAATCTCGACATTGAGACCATCGCCTGGCTGGAACAGTTCCTGGCCGACTACGAAGGCTGCATCTGCGTGGTCAGCCATGACCGCCACTTCCTCAACCGGGTCTGCTCTCACATCCTCGATTGCGACTACCGCACCATCCGCGGCTTTGTCGGCAACTGGGACGTGTACGCCGCCGCCGAGGCCCTGGCCCGGGCCCGGCGTAGCAAGGAGCAGTCGCGCATCGACCAGCAGGTCGATCGCCTCAAGTCCTTCGTGCAGCGCTTCAAGACCAATGCCGCCCGTTCGCGCCAGGCGACCAGTCGGGTCAAGCAGATCGACCAGCTCTCGGGCCAGCGCATCGTGCCCTCCAGCCGGGTGGCCCCACGCCTGCGCTTCGCCGTGACCCGGCCCAGTGGTCATGACGTAGCTCGTGTCGAGGGCCTGTCCTTCGCCTATCCTGATGGGCCGCAGATCTGTCGGGATTTCTCCTGTGCTTTGGAGAAGGGCGACCGGATGGCCATCGTCGGTCGCAACGGTATCGGCAAGACCAGTCTGATCCGCCTGCTGCTGGACGAACTGGCTCCGGATGCCGGGACCATCACCTGGGGCTCGACGGTGCTGCGCAGCTACTTTCCCCAGGACAACGCCCATCTGTTCCAGGAACAGGTCAGCATCCTGGAGTGGATCAGCCGCTTCTCCGACAACCAGGACATCAACGCCATGCGGGCCATGCTGGGGCGGATGCTGTTCTCTGGCGAAGAGGTCAAGAAGCCGGTCAACGTCCTGTCCGGTGGTGAACGGGTCCGCTGCCTGCTATCGATGGTCATGCTCCAGGAGAGCAACTGCCTGATCCTCGATGAGCCGACCAATCACCTCGACCTGGAATCCATCGAGGCCCTCCAGGAGGCCCTTGAGGCTTATCAGGGGACCATGATCTTCGTCAGCCACGACCGCCAGTTTGTTGACGCCATCGCCACCCGGGTACTGGTCATGCAGGCTGACGGCATTGAGGACTGGCGCGGCAACTACAGCGACTTCCGGGCGGCGCGGCAATTGGATTGAAGCCGCGGCGCTGATCGTCAGCCGTCGCCGCCCTCTACCTCGTCTTCGAGCAGGTCCTCAAGGAACCAGAAGTGCTCATAGCTGACGCCTGAACCGATGCGCAGAGCTCCAGCCTGGAAGCTGTCTTCAACCGGGATCATGGTGCCCCAGAGTCCGGAGCCCGATTGGGTGGCCCGGTATGAAGAGCCGTAGAAGGTGCCGATGGTGCCCAGCGCTTCGGGGCTTTCGCTGTCGTAGGGCAGGATGAGGCAGTGGACTGAGTACAGGATGCCCTCATCAGGATCACCGTTGTCGCCATTGCCATGCTCATCGTCGTCATCAAGCAGGTCCAGCCCTGTCCGCTGTCTACCGACGATGAGATAGCCCTGGCCATTGCGTTCGGCGTAGGCGACATCGTAATCAAGACCGACGTCATCGGGGTCGGCATCAGGGCCGCGGAGGTAGAGGATCGGGCTATCCCAGAACGTCTCTGTCCACTGCCATTGCAGGGGAGAATCGGCAAGGCTGTCAGCCGCTACGCCCCAGAAGTTGTATTCCTCATCATCGGGATAGATATCAATGGCCTCCACTATGCCGTCTTCTGGCAGGCCTTGGATCAGGTCCAGCATGACTTCATAAGGGGTCATATCAAGAATGTCGATGATAGGCTCGGCCTCCGGATCGGTGACGTCGACAATGGTCAATGTGGCGGGGATATAGCGTTTGTCTTCCGGCAGGGGGATATCCACGGTATAGGACACCCGTACATCCTGGTTGAAGGCCATGGTGAACTGGCCCCGCAGGGCGCCATCCTCCAGCAGGCAGTACAGGCCATATCCGAACATGCCCGGTCCGGCGCTCAGGGCCCGACCATCATCGCTCATGTAGCCGGTCAGGACGTGGGGGGCGTAGTGACCGCTGATGGCGGTGATATTGGGCATGAACAACTGCCAATATCCAGCCCAGGTGCTGGTATCAGGACGGTCATGGAAGGAGACGCTGTAGCGACCGCTGACGGTGGTGCTGCCAGTGGTGGCGGTCACTGTCACCGAGGCTTGCCAGGGTGAGGCGTCGGTATCGATGGTCCAGGTCTCTTCGAGCGTGGTCGCATCGTCAGTCTCATGGCTGAAGGTCCCAAAGAAGATCTTGCGGGCCGAAGACAGATTCAGGTCATAGCCCCAGGCAATGGTGTTGACGCCCATGGTGTTGCCATCAAAGCCTACCCCCAGGGTGTCGCCAACACGATACGGGGTCACATCAGCGAAGCCCTCATCAGCCTCCACCAGGGCCTCGAAACGCACCGTATACAGGCCATCGGGCCAGGTTGTCTTGCCGGAACTGGAACTGCATCCGGCAAGCACCAGGGCGCCAAGACATGACACGATCAACAGGAGGCGGATTGGCATGGTGAAGTCCTTGGTGGGTAGGGGTTCAGTCTCTGGGCAGAGGTGGTGATGCGGGCCGACCCTGGTACACGGGCGGCAGCGGCTTCTGGCTTGGCCACTGCTGCGCCAGGGGGCTCAATCAGGCCAGGGATCATCGTCATCCAGGAGATCGGCGTCGTCAGGGACCTGAGGCAGATGGGCATTGGTGGCCGGAGTGGTATCGGCATGGTCGCGACGGCGGAAGAAACCAGTGGTCTGGGGATCTTCACGATAGTGCTTGAGGCCGCGCAGGGCTTGGATGCGTTCGGCATCGACAGCGGATTCATGGGTGGTCCGCATGCGATCAAGGGCCTGGACGAGCAGGGGCGTGGTGTCGTCATCAACCGGACCGGCACCGCCAGGCCCATCAGGACGCTTGGTCGGCGGCGTAGCTGGTCTGGGCCGCCGCCGTTCGAGGGCGCCGCCGTCACCACCGTGGTCCTCCAGATCATTCTCACTGCGTCCACTCTGACGCAGTGAGGGATAGGAGCCGACTCCTGGGGCCAGGCCGTTGAGGGGGCGGGTTTCGTCCATGATGTCATCAGTATCGGTTGCCTGGCCGGATGTATTGAGGGTAAAACCGCATTTGGCTGGTGAAAAAAGAGGCTTGTCACCAGTCGACCAAGAACAATACCCCTTACTGGTGAAGACGGTTGATGCCTCATGTCCCTACGGCATGGGCCAGGGTCGGCCTGCATCTATGCCACAGAGGCAGGCTTGGGAGGATCGGTTACGCCGATTATGTCCACCAGTCGCCATTCTGACACAGGTCCATATCTCTCAATATGGGGCCCGATAAGACGGATCACGAGGAGGTCAGGGCCCGTAAGCGAGCCCGCAGCCCGGCCAGTTCCTCACGCATGGCCTGTTTCTCTTCTTCGACAGCATCAGCCCGTTGCCGGACCTGGACCAGATCGCCCCGAACGGCCGCGATCTTGTCGGTCAGTTCCTTGCGCAGGGCATCGCGTGTGGCTTCGGCCTCCTCGCGTCGACCACGTTCCTCGGCGATCTGTCCTTCCAGGCGTCGGACGTGGGCCAACTGCTCATCGCGTTGCGCCTGGGCCTGACGGATTTCCTGCTGGAAACGTTCCTGGGATTTGGCGCTGAGGCTGCCTGAGCCGGCTTGGGATTCCAGTTCCCGGACCCGTTGCCGTTCTTCCGCCAGTTCGCCGCGCAGCCGGTCGAGGTCGTCTTGCAGGGCGTCGATCTGGACCCGTTCGATGCCATCGCCATCCAATTGGGATTGCAGGTCGATGATCCTGCGGTCACGCTCCTCAAGGCTGTGCTCCAGTTCCTCAAGGCGCTTGGTGGTGCCGGCCTGACGGGCTTCCTGGGCTTCCCGCACGGCCGCCAGTTCGCTTTCCAGGCGCTCACGCTCAGCCAGGGCCTCATCCCGTTCGCGGGCCAGTTCGCTGACCCGAGATTCCCCGCCCTGGCTGCGTTCGTCGGCCCTGGCCCGCAACTCTTCGGCTTCGGCACGGGCTTCGGCCAATTGTCGTTGGTGGGTAGCGCGTTCCTCCTGCCAGCGGGCGTGCTCTTGGGCCTCTGCTTCCTGTTGCTGGCGTAGCTGCTCGAGTTCTTCCGATATCTGGGCGATGCGCATATCGCGATCAGCGATGCCGGCCTCGATCGAAGCCAGCTTCTGCTGCAATTCGTTGTTGTGATGATTGAGGCGCTTCTCGTCCTCCTTGGCTTGGCGTAGCTGGTCAGTGATGGTGTTGGTATGGGTGTGCAACTGCTGCAACAGCAGGGATCCGGTCGTCAACAGGTCGCCATCGTCATGGCTGCCGCTGTCGCTGTCGTCCTCGAACTTCTTGAGGGTCCTGGACAGACGCTGGGTTTCCTTCTTGTCGGCCAGCTTGAATTCACGCAGGGCCAGGGCGGTGTCTTCGGCCAGGGCCGAGAGCGATCCGCACAGTTCGCCTTCGGCGGCCCGTTGCTTGTCGAGTAGACCCTTGAGGGTGGCGATCTCCTCGTCAAGGGCCGTGATGCGCTCAGAACTCTGGCGTAGGGTGGCGCATTCCTGCTCCTGTTCGCCGAGCTTCTGCTGGGCATCCTTGAGATCGACCTGGATGCTTGCCATCTCATCACGCAGTTGTGACAGGTCGCTCTTCTTGGCGGTCAGTTCGTCGCTCAGTTCCTGGGCCTCAGTGCGGGCAGCCTCAAGGCGGGCCTTGGTCTTCTCCAGTTCAGCAGCACTACCGGCGGCCAGTTCCTTCTCAGCTTGCAGTCGTTCGATCTGCTGCTCCTGTTCGGCCTTGGTCGCTTCCAGGTCTTCAGTGCTGCGTCGGACCCGCGTGGCCAGGGCGGTGATGCTGGCCACCAGAGCGTCAGCGATGGTGCTACCGGCACTCAACAGGTCGTCGCTCAGGTCTTCACGGATCGGGACCGTTTCCTCCTGGGCGTCTTCAGGCAGTTCCGACAGGGCGACCTCCATCTCGACACGGCCCTGATCAAGCTCTGGCGCCAGGTCTTCGCCAAGATCATCACGGTCGAGGATCTGCTTGGCTGCCTGGGACAGATGCTCGCCGAGTTCGAATATGGCGTGTTCGGCATTGTGCAGTCGAACCTGATCACGACCGCAACGCTGCTCCAGTTCCCCGACCCGCTCGCTGAGCTGCTGCTTTTCGGCGCTGAGCTTGTGTTCCTTGTCGCTGAGCAGGGCAATGACCTCCTTGCCCGACAGGACGACTTCCATGGCCTCGGACTTCTCTTCTTCGGCCTGGGTGACCCGTTCCTCCAAGGCGGCGATACGTTCCTTGTCACGCGCCATCTCTTCGGCCAGGGAGGCCTGGGCCTCAGCTTCGACACGCAAGGTGGCCAGCTCTTCACGGGTATCGCCCAGGGCCTGTTGGGCGGTGGTCAGGGCCTGACGGAGCTCTTCGGTCTCCTGGTTGTGCTGGTTGTCTTCCTGCTCCAGGCGCTGTTGCAGGGCTTCGATCTGTTCGCGCAAGGAGCGATTGCGGGTGCCCAAGGCGCCAATGGTGGCCTTGGCGTCCCGCAGGACGGCATCAGCTGTTGACTGGTCCTGATCTGATTGGGCCAGGTCCTTGCTGAGTTGCTGTCTGGCCGGTTCATCGGCGAGTTCGTCGTCATCCCCGGTCAAGACGATCAGGGTTTCCGCCAACTCACGCATCTCGTCCTGGTCAGGGCCGGCAGGCTGCTGCTCCAGTTCTTGACAGCGTTGTTCCAGGGCCTTGACCTGATCACGCAGGGCGGTCAGTTCGGCAAGAGCGGTCTCACGTTCGAGGTCCTGCCCCTCACGTTCGGCACGCAGCTGGTCGCGTTCGTCACAGAGACCCTGGATTGCGGTCAGAATGTCGCCCAGGGGTATTGCTAGCTCTGAGCTATCAGCATCACTGCTCATGGTGGTGTGTCCTTTCAGGAGGCCTGACGCATGCGGGCGGCCATGGTCTGCAACTGGCCAAGATCAGTAGCCAGACGTTCAATGACCTGGCTGCCGACGGCGAAGTCGTGGAAGAAGCCGGCCTGGGCATCAGCATCCTCATCGGCCGGGTTGTCCTGTTGATGTTGGCCGCCATAGAGACGGTCATCAAGGGCCAGAACAGACTGTACCAGGTCTGTCGAGCGCAGCATCTGTTCACGCAGGGTGGCTTCCATCTTGCTGCCATCACCGGCATGTTGTTGGAGGGCGGCAATGCGCTCCCGTTCCTCCAGCAGGGCGCTGGCCAGTTCGCGGACCAGCGGGACGATCTCGGCCACCACGATCTGGGGATCGCTGTCGCTGTCCGGCGGTACCCGTAGGTTGAGCGGCTCGGCTGCACCAACGCTCTGATGCAGATCAATGGCCGCAGAGCGCAGTCCGCTCATGGCTTCAGCCAGATTGGCGGCCGGTTCGGCCATGTCGACGGCATTGAGCGAGCCCGCCACCAACTGGTCGAAGAGGTTGCGTTGACGTTCATCAGTGATGGCAGGTTGGCCCTGGGCCTCGTCCTGCTGCCGCTGGATCTCGGCCAGACGGGCGAGGTCACTGCGCAGGGTCTCGATGACCTTGGCTCCCACCTCATAGTCATGGAAGAAGGCCTCTTGGGCGTCGAGGTCCTCATCGGCAGGATGCTCCTGCTGGTGGCGCCCGGTATAGTGTTCGTTGTCGAGATCAAGGACACCCTGGATGAGTTCAGTGGAGCGCAACATGTGCTGGCGCAAGGTGCCTTCAAGGCGGGCATGATCGCTGTGCTGGCCATCGTGGGCGGCGAGGTTGTTGCGGGCCACGCTCAGGGCCGAGGTCATCTCCCGCAGGACATGGGCTGTGCCGGCCAGTACGATCCCTGGCTGCCCTTCGGAGTCGGGCACCGCCGTCACAGCGACCCGAGGGGTGGGGGCGTCCTGCGGTAAGACCGCCTCCTGAACCGCCAGGACCATGTCGCGGGCTCCGTTGAGGGCCTCGCACAGGGCTTCGACCGGTTCCGCCATGTCGACGGCATCCAGCGAGCCTGATTGTACCTGTTTCACCAGTTGCTGCAGCTGTTGGGACAGCATCTGGGGCTGGGCCTGGGCGTCATCGGCCGGAGCCTGACGCAGGGCATTGAGCTGTTCCAGGTCGGCGGCCAGGGTCTCGACGATCTTGGCCCCGATGGCGAAGTCATGGAAGAAGGCCTCATGGGCCTCGGCTTCCTCATCAGCCGGATTCTCGTTCTGATGCTTGTCGTGGTAGTAGACGTGATCAAGGTTGATAACGTTCTGGACCAGTTCGGTGGCATGGATCATGAGGTCGCGGTTCAGGCCCATGGCCCGATCGCGTTCGGCGATGGTGGTCTGGAGGATGCTGCGGGTATTGCCGAGATCCTCTTCGATGACCATCACATCGGCCTGCGCCGCTGCCAGTTCCTCCTGGAGGCGGTCCCGTTCGGCGCTGAGGGCATCCAGTTGGCCGTGAAGGGCCAGGGCGGTCTCCTTGAGCGCTTCGCTGGCGGCCTCGCTGTTCTCCTGGTCGCTGACTTCGCGGGTCAAAGACTCCATGCGTTGGCGTAATTCGGCATTGTAGCGTTCTTCTTCTACGCGCCGGGCCTCGGCGGCCTGGCGTTGCTGTTCGGCCTCGCGGGTCCGGCGCATCAGGTCCTCGACCTTGGCCTCCGATTCGGCCAGGATCTTCTGCCGTTCAGCGTCATCAAGATGCTCACTGCGTCCGGCCATCACCTGGGTCAGGGCGCGGTTGATGAAGCCTTTGAGATCGCGCTCCTTCATGACCTTCAGCTTGGCCCGCTGTCCCTTCTGTTTGATCAGCTCGGCGGCGGTGGTCTCTTTGGCCATGCTGTCGAGGCCGGCATCGATATCGGGCATCTGTTCGTTGTTGTCAGTCATGGCGACACTCCAGGGCATTCGGGCCGATGGGGACGATACAGTGGTGATTATGCGGGCTGTACGGCGAATACACGGCCATGCCGACGATTGTGAGTGGCGGCCAGTAACACACAAGAGAAGGACTGGCCGCCGGTCAGGGACTGCGATGGGCGGGGGCTCGGCGTGATTCGAGACGCTCAGGCCGGGTCTGGATGCCGTTGATGCGCAAGGGGGCAAGCTGTTCGATGACCCCATCCAGGCGGTCATCGCGGATGCCGATGGCCGAGTGGGTGTTGTGGATATCGATCTGGCCGACCTGGCCAGCCTCGGCCCGATCCAGGATCTTGCGCAACTGGCGCATGCTCAGGCCGTGATTGCGGCCGACCGCAATCTTGATCCATGACCACCGAGGGGGCGGCTGGGGGCGTTTGCTGACCTGGGTGATGGCGATTGCGTCCAGGGCCTTGCGGGCCTCTTGGCCGTGGTCCTCGACGATGTCGATCAGGGCTTCATGACCGAAGACCAGGACATGGTCGATCAGTTCCGGGTCCAGGCCGGTGGCCCGCAATACATCGCCTGGGGTGATATCGCTGTCGCGTTCCAGCAGCAGATGGAGGCGCACATGACCGGGCTTGATCGGTGGTAGGTCAGGCATTGCCGCACGCTAGGTCGCGTTGCCCGTCAGCCAAGGGAAAAGGCGCTGTCGTGGCTTGGGTATCCCTGCCTGGGGCTTGGTCATTCTTGATCGTGCACGATGGCTTGCGCCTACTCGTGTGAGCACAAGATTGAATGCCGAGACATGTGATCACCATCGCGTCCTGGCATATCGAGTTGCCGGTCGGCGTTGCCAAAAAGACCAAGCCAGGCGACGTGTCAGTCTATTCCTGACAGGCTCCTAGCCGCATTATTACACGGAGTACCGGGCCTTGGCCCGCGTACATTGGCGGGCGATGATCCTTGAGACCGCTATAGGCCGGGGCGTCGCCGCCAGCGTTGCACCCCGCTTGC
>SLQH01000098.1 GCA_007131555.1 Planctomycetota bacterium
CGGCACCCCAGAGCGCCAGCGGGGTACAATGATGGTGCCGCCGCCCCGGCCTATAGCGGCCTCAAGGATCATCGCCCGCCAATGTACGCGGGCCAAGGCCCGGTACTCCGTGTAATAATGCGGCTAGGCCGTCAGCAACAGACTGACACGTCGCCTGGCTGGGCCATTTCGGTCGCTATCCCTTACAGACTCCTAGGATGCATCGCTGATGTCTTGGCTCAGCCTCAGCTTGGCATAAATGCCGGCTGGCAGGATGCGGGGGTCGTCGGCGTGGGCGATGCCCAGTTCGCCGCTGGTGCAGGACCAGCCGGGAACCTGGAGGAGGTTGCGGGCGCTGGCCTGCTGGACGCCGGGGACGTGGCTGGTGAAGATCAGCAGGGGGTCATCGTCGACCAGGGCGGCGCGACAGGCTGCCAGCAGCTCGGCGACGCCGTCCTCAAAGCGCCAAGCGGCGGTCTTGCGGCGGCCATGGCTGGCGTGGCCCCAGCTGGGGGGATCGACGAGGATGGCATCGTAGCGGAAGTCGCGCTTGGCGGCCAGGCGCAGGAAGGACCGGACGTCGTCCTGGATCCAGTGGATGGGGGCTTGGTCGAGCCCACTGCGCCGGGCGTTGTCGCGACCCCAGTCGAGGACCCCCTTGGCGCTGTCGACGTGGAAGACCTCGGCCCCGGCCGCAGCGGCGGCCAGCGAGGCGCAGCCGGTGTAGCCGAAGAGGTTGGCGAAGCGGGGTCTGGTCTTCCGGGCCAGATGGGCCACCAGGTGGCGCCAGATCGGTTCCTGTTCGAAGAAGGCCCCACAGTGGCCGAAGGCGGTCAGACGCAGCTTGGCGCTGAAGGCGGCCTGGCCATCGGGATCACGCCATTGCCAGGGGCGTTCGCCAGGATCGCCGTGGCGGAACTCCCAGTAGCCGCCGCCGGTCTCGGTGCGATGACAGCAGGCCTCGGCGGCGTCCCAGGCCTTGGCCTCCAGGCGCGGCTGCCAGACCGCCTGGGGACAGGGGCGGATCACCAGGATGCCGCCCAGGTCCTCGAGCTTGCGCCCGGCGCCGCTGTCCAGTAGGCGATAGCCGGGCAATGGTGGTGTCAGCAGGTCGTGGCTCACAAGGGGCTGCCATCCTGAATACAGCTGTAGCGCTGTATCGGCTGTGGTGCTGAGAATCTGGGGCACTGCTGTGATTGTTGCAGTTCACCGTTCAGGTGAGTGGCCGGCTGTGGTCACGTGAACCCGTTGGGGTAACATCCAGATCAGCATATGGCCGATCTTTAGAGACCGATTGGAAACCGGCGGTCCCAGAGACGAGCCATGGCACACCGAAAACGGCCACTCCCCCAACGCCCATGCCCTTCCCAAAGGGGTGGCGTGGGTCTTGTCTTATAGCCGGGGTGGGACTCGAACCCACACGCCCTTGCGGGCATCGGATTTTGAATCCGACGCGTCTGCCAGTTCCGCCACCCGGCCATTGTGCAGGGAACAGTGATTGCAGGGAAGGCACTCTATTCGGTCATGTTGGTGGTGCAATGGGGGGAACAGGGGCCGACCACCGGCCTTGTGCGTGAGACCATTGCGGAGGGTTTCACGCCCGCTTCGCTCAAGGGCGCCAAGCTCGCAGAGGGAAGGCCAGGCTCGTGTCTTTTGGTTCTTCCGCCGCCCGCAGGGCCTTGGCGTTCTCGGCGCTCTTTGCGTGAGATCATTCCGCCCGCCTCATGGGCCCAGCGCAAGCGTCATCGTCTGCGCTGCCACCGCCCCGGCTTATGCTCGTGCCAGAAATCATCGGCCGCTAATGCACGCGGGCCAAGGCCCGGTGCTCCGTGTGGGGTGCTGGGCGTTGACAGCGCCTGAGGCAGTTCAGGCGTTTGGTGTGCTTTCGCAGTATGACCGAAAAGGCCAGGCGACGTGTCAGTCTATTCCTTACAGGCTCCTATGGATCAGGCAAACAGATCCTGCTGGCCTTGGTCGAGGCCGAGGTGGCGGTAGCCCTTGCTGGTCAGCAGACGGCCGGAGGGGGTCTTGCTGAGCAGGCCGCTTTGGATCAGGTAGGGTTCGTAGACATCCTCGATGGTGCCGTCCTCCTCGCCCACCTGCACTGCCAGGGTCTTGAGGCCCACGGGGCGGCCGGCCTCGGCCAGGGCCCGGAGGATGCGACGATCGAGTTCGGTCAGGCCGGCCTCGTCGATGCCGAGCATGGCCAGGCCCTCGATGGCCACGGCGCTGGTGATCATGTTGTCGTAGCGTACCTGGGCGAGGTCGCGGATGCGGCGCAAGTGGTTGTTGGCGTAGCGGGGGGTGCCCCGGCTGCGACGGGCGATGGTCGCCAGGCCGTCGCTGTCGGCATTGACCTGGAGGAGGCTGGCCGAGCGCTGGAGGATGCTGACCAGATCCTCCTCAGCGTAGAGGTCCAGGCGTTCGCGGATGCCGAAGCGGCTGCGGAAGGGGGCTGTCAGCAGGCCCTCGCGGGTGGTGGCAGCTACCAGGGTGAAGGGGGCCAGGTTGAGGGTCAGGGCGTTGGTGGTGGCCCCCTCGCCGAGCTGGATGGTGATGCGGTAGTCCTCCATGGCGGCGTAGAGGTATTCCTCGACCACCCGCTTGAGGCTGTGGACCTCATCGATGAACAGCACGCTGCCGGCCTGCAGGCCCGACAGGATGCCGGCCAGGTCGCCGGGCTTGTCGAGCATCGGCCCGGCGGTTTCGATGATGGTGGCCTCCATCTCAGCGGCCATGATGTGGGCCAGGGTGGTCTTGCCCAGGCCTGGCGGGCCGGAGAGCAGGACGTGATCGAGTTGGTCGCTGCGCTGGCGGGCGGCCTCAATGGCCACCGTCAGATTGGCCGTCACCGCGCGCTGGCCGGTGAACTCTTGCAGGCGGCGGGGCCGCAGGGCGCGGTCGGCACCGTCATCACGCTGGTCAAAGGCGGGGGGGATGCTGCTCATCAGGGTCTCACCTGGCAGCATTGGACGGCCAGGCGCGAGGGGCGCAAGGGTCGTTCATTCCGCCCGGCCTCATCAGGCTATAGGGGCCTGCCTTTGCTCAACAGCGCCATGACCTCAACCCGGAGCACCGTGGTGGGCTTGTGACGGGAGGTGGTTTTGGATGGAGTTGGAGGTTGGTGGACGGATGCCGTGGGTGATTGTTGGTGGGATCTGGTGTTTGGTGGTGAAACGGCGGGCTGAAGCCCACCATCCGTGTCGGCTAAAGCCGGCGCTACTACTTGGCTCGCGTACATTAGCGGGCGATGATTCTTGAGATGGACATAAACCAGGGCGGCGGCACCATCGCTGCAATGCGCCTGCACTCATCATCGCCGCGAATGATCATGAGTCGCGGGATCCACAGGCTGTATGACGGGTATCATGCCGACGCTCTGGCTGGTATTCGGCGAAAGCATGGGATCCACGCGTCGGCACGCGGGCCAAGGCCCGGTGCTCCGTGGTGGCTTTGTGATGGGCGGTGCTTATTGGCGAGTCCGGGGCCAAGAAGCCAGGCGACGTGTCTGCCTCTCCCTACGGCTTGAGGCGTACCATGAAGGCCCCGGGATTGCCGGCTTGGCGAGCGTAGGAAACGATCTGACCGCTGTGCCGGGCCACGCCCAGGACGGCATCAACGGCATCGCGGATGCGGCCCCGACCGGTGATCACCAGCAGGTGCTGGTGATCGTGGCGGGGACTGTCGGCGAGGATCCGGCGCAGCTGGTTGACGGCGTCGTTGACGATCATGCTGCGATGGCCGAGATCGATGATCCGGGTCGTGCCATCGCTTTGCCGCCCCAGATCAGCCCCGCATTTGGGGCAGATGGGGCAGTCGTCGGCCATGATGAAGTGACAGCTCAGGCACTCGCGCATGGCGTCAGCGGGTACCGGTCATGCGATGGGCATTGGCCAGCAGGCGCTGGTTGAGCACCAGCAGACGCTCGGCTCGGGCGATCATCTCCGGGTCATGGTCCGGTACCGCTCGATAGTCCTCAAGCCAGGTATTGAGGTCGTCACGGACCTTGACGAAATAACTGCGGGCCTGACGGGCTTCGGCCAGACGGTCGCTGTCCCAGGCCTGTTGTCCGGGGTTGGCCCGTTCATAG
>SLQH01000210.1 GCA_007131555.1 Planctomycetota bacterium
CCCCTCCCGGATGGATTGAACCGCCTGCTGACGCTCTTCGTGGGTCACGGATCCTGTACGCTGGGCCCTTGCACTCTGTAGCTCAGCAGCAAGGACCATTGATATAACATGCGCCATGGTCGTGTTGTAGGCTTGGGCAAGCTGGCCACTCGATTCACCAGCGCAATAACGCCGCACAATCTCCCGCCGTTGAGCCGGGGTCAGATCCCGTCTGGACATGGCGCCTCCTGTGGGGAAGAATCAGACGGCCGACTGAGGACTGTGTCAAGAGCGCTTCAGCGACTGCAATCCGGACACGATCCTGAACCGACGAACAGGCGTCATCCCAGGGCCTGTTGGGTGACGACATGCAGCAACTGCCCCGCTGACCACGGCATCTCTGCCGTGCCGTTCAACCAGCGCTGCAGGACCTCTGGTGGGGCATGGATCGCCTGGGCCGCCGCCTCGATCGCCCGATCAGCGATCTCAGCGACCGTGGCGGCAGGGGCCTCTGGGGCTATAACCGCGTCATAGTAGCTCAGACAGAGCCAGAACACCACCGGAGCAGGAATAGGGTCCGGCAGCACTGGTTGTGCCCTGAGCCAATCGTACCACGCCAGTTCAGCCGCTTCTTCAACCGCCACCACATCTCCGTGGGCGAAATGACCAGCGCCCCCTGACAAGATGAGCTCTCCTGTAGCGGACTCGTTCAGATGATAGCCGGGCGGCAACACGCTGCTGTCATGGATTGCTGGCATGATGGGATCTCCTGTGGACACAGCCCTGAACAGCGTACATCCCTGAAGCCGTGGGCAAGCATCATGCGGCCAGAGGGCGCTCGTCGAACGGCCGCTACCAGGCCACGATGCGAGATTGCCCCCCTATCGGGCTCTCAGGCAAGACCTGGGAATCATCCGGTCGCCGCCACCACCCCACGCCCTCTGCTGGGAGCCCGGCCTTGAAATACTGACGACTGCACCAGCCAACAGGGGACCACTGACAGATCGGCTGCATACTCGTCATGCAGCACCGTCAGTACGGCTTCCACGGTGGGCTGCTCACAATGACTCCATGGTCCACGATCATCGAAGAACGAGGCTTGCACATGTCCTGGGGTCCGGGCGGAGGGAGCAATCACCGCCAGGGCCTGAGGCGAGCTGATAGGCACCAGCAGGCTCCATGACCGATATCCGGTCAGGGCCTGGACCACGCTGGCACGGGCCTGGGCCTGACCGGAGCGTTGCTGCATCAGAGCGGCATCACGCTGGGGACTGAAGAACGGCAGCGTGCTGATCGCCGCCCGGCCGGCGCTGCCAGGATCATCAGTGTGCAGATACCTGGTGGGCTGGCCTCGGCCAGGGCCGACCAGGTGAGCATAGGCTTGGTGGATCGCCGCCGGAGCGGTCGTCCATGGGGCCGTCAGACCCAGTGGCATGTGAGCGCGACAAAAGCCAGGAGGCGGGCGATACGACATGATGGGCTCCTTGGATCAACGGCGGATGCGGATGATGACGGTATGGTAGGACGCGGTCACACAGAGACTGGCCGGAGCCTGCTGGCGTAAGCGTTGGGCAGCATCCCGCGCGGCAGCGCTGGAGTCGAAGACGAGGATCTCCCGTCCTCGGCGAGCATGGCGCACATAGGCAACCATACGCCGCTGCCGGCTCTGATGCTCCATCTGGTCTATGGAGGTGGTGGGGGTCTGCATGGGACATCCTGCACACATGATGGTGGTGAACGTGAGCGCGATCCGTCCATAAGGGATCACGTGACCGGTCGCGGGGGGATGGCCTCCGGCAACTGGTCCACTGCAGCGGTCGCCTGCAGGCGATCTACTGCAGCCAGCCAGCGACGATTGACCCCCGAACGATGGAGGACCATGCAGCCGCTGCGCACGGCCGACAGACCGCCAATGGATCCGCCATCAGTCCCCCAGGTGGATCCAGAACGGGACTGGGGCGCCTCGTAGATGAGGCCGACTGCCGTCTCTGCCGCCACAAATCCTTGGGCAGTGCCGTCAAACCGGCGAGACATGGTCAGCAGGGTGCCACGGATCTCGATGGTGACACCCTGCTGCAAGGCGCTGCGCACGAAGTCATCTGGGGTCATTGTTGGTCTGGGCATGGTTTCTCCTAAAGGTACAGTAGGGCAATGAACAGGCCGATCATGAAGCAGACAAAGGGCAGAGCGCGCAGCACATCGTCCCGACCGTGAGATGTCCTTGGACTGACTGCGGTCGCCACAGGAGGCTGGCCAGCGGCGGTGCCCAGAGAGGGCACCCGTCGCCAGCGGTGGCCATCGCCATCATATTGAGCCCAGGCTGCGGTACCGCAGGCCTCACACAGGGCCGTACGATATTCCGGGTCCCATGGCACAGGGCAGTAGGTGATCGGCCCCCAACATGCGCTGAGATCCTCACCACACGCCAGACACTGATCATAGGCTCTGACCGTATCGGCATCGACCACCGCCCAGCCCTGACCCGTCAATGACCAATCCACCAAGGCGCTGACGCCTTGGGCATAGTACAACAGGGCCGGGCGGGCCGATCGATCGTAGACCTCATAGGCGTATTTGTGACGCACCAGGGTCTGCGCCAAGGCGACCTCCTGTTGTACAGCACGGCAGATATGGACGAGGTCCTCGACAGCGACCCAATCGTCGCGCATCAGGGCAGCGAACAGCGCTGGAGTCATGACGAACCATCCCTTCGAAAGAACGACGGCCTGCCGTCGTTCATGGTGGTGATGTACACTGTGGGGTGACGCCTACAGCGCGGCACCTCCTGGGGTCATGGCACAGGGCCCAGGAGGCTGCCGCAGCGGGCGCAGGACACGATGGATACGGCTGATGGGATCAGCGGTCATGCGATTTCTTCAATAGGCGCGTCGACCGGCACCCCGGTCAGATCTTCGATAATATCGAGATCGACCTGGTAGCGCTCTGCGAAATACGAGCCACACGAGACGTCCTGGGCAAAGAACTGCTCGTGTATGGCGCGCTCAGACATGCCCTCGGAAGCCTCCACCAAGAACTGTCGCTCAATGACCTCTCGCTGTATGATGACGCGCTTCATGGAACCTCCTCGACATCAGACACTTCTGGCCCTTGGTCAAGGCCGTCAGCAACGCCGTCATATTCCCATGCCACGTCACCAGCCTGATGGAGCGCCATCTGCTGGGCTGCTGTCGGCGAAGCGGCCTGCACCTCAAGATGGCCCTTCATGTAGGCCATGGTGGTCAGGTGTACGATATAGTGCTGCATGTTATACCTCTCTATGATTCAGGTTCCTGTCTGGGATGGGGTGCCGTGTTGCGCGCAGGCCAGTACATCGTGCTGCACAGCTACCCCGCTGAGGGGTCCTGCGGTGTCACCCATTCTGCTGCCGTTGGACAGCGCAGATCAGCGACGCGGCCATGAAAACCGCACTCCGGACACCGACACAAGGCGTCATCGTCCCAATCCGCGCACTCTACGGGCTCGGCACCGTCATCAGTGACCTCCAGCACCATGCTCCCCGTGATGTGGAAGCGCTCTTCGTTGTCACATGACGGGCATCGCAGACCCTCAGCGCAGTTCGAGTTCTTGGAGGCTTTCATGCCGGCATGGATCACAAAGGACTGGTCGTCATCGACGACGATCGTGACCCCTAAGCGCTTGGCCAATTGCAGCAATGCCAGCGGACCAGTTGGTACGCCAGGAACCGAGTCCTCACCGAGGGCCTCCTGTTGCGCTCCGTCCTCTTGGGTGCCGTAGTCGTCCTCCGCATCTCCACACATGCCCACTTCTTCAGAGCGTAGCCAGAATGCACAATACTGGTCGGTGACCCCCAGGGTCTTGGCCAGTTCACTGACATAGTTCCAGAGCACGGGGGGGAGCACATGGTTGGTGCGCCATGTGTCTGGCTGGAAACTTTCCGGACAATGGGGCCCTTCACCGTGATCCCAGATCACCATGACATCGGTATATCTGGGGTCCTTGAGCATGGATGGGGCCCAGGGCAGGGTGACCAATGTGACCACCTCAGGGTCGCGCATGATCTGCTGTAATCGCCGGCCAGCAGCGGTGAATACACCGTCAGAGCATTCCGGGAAGACCTGAATCAGGCGCAGGGTGTGGTGATGCATGAGATCTCCTATCGGTGATGGGGGATGCGTGTGCTGTTGACAGCAGGCGAGCTGTCCTGATGGAGGGCGTCAGGCCTCCTGGTAGATGCTCAGATACAGGTAGCCACAGCTGCCACGACAGGAGTAGATCACCGTGTAGTCAGCGATCTGATCGACATAGGTCTGCGTATCATCGCCCATCAGGTGTTGGGTCATGTCGCGCACCACCGGCAGGACCCGTGCGTTCATGTCTGACGACATGGCGTCGCGCTCCTCCTGCGTACCTCCGTACCAGCCTTGGCGATCCCAGAGCAGCTCACAGGGCTGGCCACAGCGCTTGATGGCCCGAGCGCCCCAGGCGATGGTGGCCGTGGCTGGGACCGGCAGCCCCCAGGGGACCGCGTGGGTGGTGGTGTCGGTATTGGTGGGCATGGGTCTGCTCCTTGTGGGCCCCCTGGGTGGGGTGGGGGCATGATGATAGTGCTTGAGGTGCGCGTTGATGGCGCTGCAGAATGCTGGCGGAGGCTGCGAGTCCTTACCCCGGTACGGCTGGCTGGGGCCAGCCCAGTTCTTCCAGGGCGACCTGGAGGAGGTCCTGATCAATGGTCACGGCATCCTCGCCCAGGTTGATTCCGCCACGACAGCGCAGCAACGCACACAGGTGCTCCTGCTGGCTCTCTGACAGGGACAGGCCTCGGTCACTGGTCTGGTACGCAATCGCTCCCAGAGCCGCGTTGTGCTCGATCTGGCTCAAGACGGCATCGTCATAGACCACGAACTCCCGCACCACGGTCGCAAAACACAGCAGGGCCCGGAAGAGCTCAGTCGGTGCTCCATCTGCATCAAGGGCCCGAAACGTGAGGTGCTCAACCCAACCCCAGCCCCAGTGGCGACAGCGCTGTACGACATAATCACGACCCCCCTCAAAACGCGGGTCCTGGTCCAACAGCTGCAGCAGGGATATGCGATTGGCCTGACAGACATACGAGCTCTGGCGACCATCAATCTGAGGACCAAGGCTCCACAAGCCGTTCTCCCATGGGGGCGGAAAACCATGCGCGAAGCCATCCGGCACGGCAATCGCCTCAGCCATCATGGGAGTGGTCACGGTGATATCGGTGTCCATCAGGACCGGCTGAGAGCGGGATGGTGAAACGGGCATGGCGGCGACCTCCTCTGGTCGGGTCTGATCATGGAGAATGGTGGGGACTGCGATCATCATCACCTGATGACCGGCCTGAGATCACAACAGCAGTGATGCCGTGATCGACGCCCTGAGCGCCGGGCCAGCGCCAACGGTAGGCGACACATGGCTTCCACAGACTATCAGCGTCATGACGCATCGTGATGTGATGACAGGAGCTGGGGTGTTATCGCACACGGCCCATCACTGGCTGAGCGCATAGCGTGGGAGAAATCCCTGCGTGAGCGCGCCGGTCGCGCGATCCAAATGCCGAACAATGCCGGCGATGTCGTGGCCGATGCTCCCGATATGACCGGCCGTGATGTCCTCAACCATGCGCTGGAGGTCCAAGGGGCAGATCCCACCATGGCAATACATCAGGTCCATGGTGAGGGTCAGTGTGTCCATGGCCATCTGGTCTCCCACCGCCTCCACGAATGCGTTCGCGATCTGGGCGATCAGGATGGTGTCCTTCCGAGGCAGCGTCGTGAGCACCTGTGAGAAGAGAGGACTCACCGCAAGCGGCTCCTGACACGGGGTGGGGCCGGTGCTGGGCTGTTCATGATGCCGGCCAGGGTGTTCGTCTGACATGATAGGACTCCCCTATGGGCTGTGAGGAAAACGCTGGTATGATGCCGCGTCGCGCGCTGCAGGATGACGGCGGCACCCCTAGGGTGCCGTCATCCTGCGGCCGCGACGGCGCTGATACGTTGATAGGACGCGAAGAGCTCTGACCCCACTCGCTTGGCCGTCTGTTGGGCCAACTGGATGTGGGCGACCATCTGCGACAATTCCTCGCGTCGTTGCCGCAGATCTCGCTGCATCTGGTCGAGTTGTCTGGCCATCGCTGCCGCTTCCTGATGACGACAGGCGAGATGAGCCGCGATATCGGGTACGATATCAGCGGTGATCTCCTGGACGATCATCTGGCGGGCATCGGTCAGGGCCTGATGCAGATAGGACGCCCGCGGCAACTGGCCCACAAAGGCATCGAGGGCCGCTATTTCCTGGGCCTTGTTCATGGGATCTCTCCTGAAGACGGGTTGTGGGTGGCGAGTTGCGGGAGGGTCGAGTGTGCCAAGCGATCTCTGAGGACGGCGCTCTGGCAGTTCACACCAGGTAGAGTGCGCTCACAACGCTACTGATCGACTCGAAGAAGACCTGGTATCCGAGGAAATCAGAAATCTGCTGTTCCCACTGAGCCCAGAGCTTGTGGAGGTCATGTCCACAGCTCCACGGATCCGGGAAGTAGCCCCACTCGGTGATGACCACCATCAAGGAGGTCGGGCTCCAGCCGAAACTCCCGGGCTGCCAGACACTCGATTCATACGCATTGCGCAACTGGGGCTTGAAGATCTTCCAGCCGAGTCGTTCGATATGTGCAAGTTGCTGGATGTTGAGCGGCTGGGCAGGGTTCGGGTCAGACATGCTGTCCTCCTCTGTCATGGGGACTGCAGATGTTCATGGATCTAAACGGCTCATAGACCATCAGGCGACATGGGCGCATGGGATGCCATGCTGGGCAGCCACAACCGCCTGGGCCACCACTGGACAGACGCTGTTGCCAATCCGGGCGATCTGTTCCGTGATAGTGCCGGTGAGCACGTAGTCGTCGGGAAAGCCTTGAGCCCGGGCCAGCTCTCGGGGAGTGAGCATGCGCATGCCGATATCGGTGATGGCCCACGGCGTTCCCTGCAACTGACAGGTGACCAGGCCAAAGCGTCCCTTGGTCGGGATGGTGTGCAGCGCGTGGTGCAGGCTGCTCCATTGTCCGCCAGAGGAGTAATACCGTACCACAAAGGCGGCCACGGCATCAGCTGAGGGCCGGTCATCAGCCTGATCACAGGGCGCCATATGGGCCATCACCAGCTGGTTCTGGCAGCCTTTGCTGGTGATGGTGGGATAGGGCTCGGTGATGCTCTTGGCGGTCATGCCGCCAAAATGACGGGCAATGAAGGCGGCGACCTGATGACCATGGCCACCAGGTCCTGGGGAAACCGGTACCAGGTATGGTGGCCGGTCAACGACATAGCGCATGATGCCTGTCGCCACCCGGCGAGCGGAGGCCTCAGCCAATGGCTTGGCCCGCGCAAAGATCGACGGGCAGGGTATCGTCCAATCGATACAGGAGGCGGCTGACCGGTATGGATGCCGGCCAGGACCATGACTGGGCTCTGGCCAGCCGATCGGCTCTCCGTCACAGCGGGCAACCAGGAACAAGCGGGTCCGACTGGTGGGAGCGCCGTAGTGATGGGCACTCAGGCAGCGCCAGTCAACACGATAGCCCATGTGTTCCAGGCGTCCGACAAAGCGTCGGAAGGTCTCGCCAGCACGTGCGGTAATCGGCTGGCCACCACTGATCGGCCCCCAGCTGGTGAACTCCGGAACATTCTCCAGGACGATGATGCGCGGACGTACTGCGGCGGCCCAGCGGATACCGACCCAGGCCAGGGAGCGGGTCTGCTTGCGGACCGGCGTCCCGCCTTTGGCCCGTGAGAAGTGCGTACAATCAGGGCTCAACCACAGCAGCCCGACCGGGCCCCCATGGGTTGCCGTCTGGGGATCCACCTCCCAGACATCACTGCGGTAGTGCCTGGACCGGGGATGGTTCTGGGCATGCATGGCGATCGCCGCCGGATCATGATTGATGGCAATATCCGGACTGCGCCCCAGGGCCCGCTCAATACCACAGCTGGCCCCTCCTCCTCCTGCGAAGAGATCCACGATCAATTCGTGATCAAGAAACCCACCAAAGCCCTGGGCCAGCCCTGACGTGATCCGCTGATCACCGACAGGATCCAGATCGTGCAGATCAAAGAGTGTGTGCTGATGCATGGGGTGCTCCTCGGGTACGCCCGAATGGGCCCGAGGAGCACGTCATGCCATCGCCTCCTATTCAACCTGCCTTGGCCCACCACGCGTACTGGGTCAACTATGCAGCCGCCAACAGGCGGCTGCGGGTGCCTCCAGCACAACGGCCTCCTCATGACCACCAGGGCCGGGATGGAAGATGAGCCCGCCAGCGACCAGCTGATGGCCATCTGGGGCGAAGAAGCGGAAGTCAAAAGACCAGGTCTGACCATCAGGAGCCAAGCGCACTTCGCAGCCCTTGTAGTGGCGGTCACCGGTACCAAAGGACTGCAACAGGTGCAGCTGTTCCCGCAAGCGCGGATAGAGGCCAGCACGTCGCACCTGACGGGCTACACGCAGAAAGCTCCGCATGTTGGTGATGGTGATATGGGCCATGGGAATATCCTTGGGTTGGGGTCACAGAATGGGCGTCAATGGGGAGCAGCGCACGACCAGGACGGGCAGTGACCCGTGACCATGCCAGGGACATGCCCCTCAGAGATGGTGTCGCGAGCATCGGCCCAGACGAGGACATGGGCGACCGAGGCTCCCAGGGCCTGGGCGGCGGCCATGGCGGTATGGCCACTGGTGATCACGTTGTCGATCAGGATCAGAGTGAGCCCGTCGTGCAGTGGATTGGTGGCACAGACCACGGCATGGTCCTGCCATGGGCGCGGTGGCAGGCCCTGTCTGTGGCGAACGCACTGTGAGGGCTCCCCTCGCCCGCGCGTCAAGGGTGTCGCAATGGTCACGTCATCGCACCAGGCCCACAGAGCACTGGCCAGGATGTAGTTCTGGAGCGGCGTGCCATCAGTGGCTGATGGAATCGGGACCAGGACCGATGGCCGTGGCAGTTGGGATACCACCGGCAACAAACGGCTGACCACCTGCTGCAAGAGGACCCGGTCTGCAGCGGCCTGGCGACCGAGTGTCTTCAGGCCTATGGCCATGGCACGGACCTGATGATCGTCATCCGTCACAACGCCCTGACGAGGAGAGCGATACTGAGCAGCCGCGTGGATAATGAGGCGGCACATGGTCATGCTCCTGACCACAGATGCTGATGATCCGCCCGCAATGACACCCAATTATCATGGGTGCCGATGATCAGATGATCCGCAAGCGCGACATCGACCACCTTCCCGGCTGCAACCAGGCGCTGGGTCACAGCACAATCGTTGGATGATGGCTGCGGGTTCCCGGTAGGATGGTTATGCGCCACGATCACCGAGGTTGCTCCGGCCTGCAACGCATTGCGAAACACCAGACGCGGTCCGGCCTCCGTCCCATCCACGTCACCCAGGGACACCGTGACAGGCTCGTTGATCAGGCAGGAGCGCGGGTTGAGGGCCAGCATCACAAAGCGCTCGGCACAGGCTCCGCACAGCAACGGCACCAGAATCTCAGCCGCTTGCTCCGGTGTCCTGATGACGGCATGACGGACGCGGCGCGCAAACACCGCCGCATACGCCGCTCGCAACTCGCGCACACGTGTCAGATCACGCTTGCTGAGCCGATCAGGAATCGGCAACAAGGGATCGACAATCAACTGATGCAACAGCGCGTCAGAGATCATACAACACCGCCTTTCTCGCATGGGGTTCGCCTACGCGGGGCCCCTATGCGAGAAAGGCGGGTGTGTTCAAGGGTCAAGTCACCATAACGTGGCCCGGTGGTCAACGCTCGTCACTCGGTGAAAGTGCCGTTTATCGTACACTCCTGGGGTCGCTGACAATATTCATTGATTGCCACGAAATTGACTCGAATTAGACTGTAATATAAGACGCCGCCGTCGTTGTTATATAAGGTTTTAAGGGAAGAGGGCGCATTCTTGAATGGCTGTAGGTCCGTACAGCCCCATCTAGCAATATTATGACAAAATAACCATTTGGGCACCATGCGCGAGATATCTCGCCTACGGCTGACTGCGGGCCCTTTGCGGCCGTCCTCTCATGCCGTAATAATCGTCGAATATACCGATTAGTTGACATTGGAATTTCTCGTGATATTCACGCGCATGGACATCACACTTGGACTTCCGCAGCGCCTAGGCCATCTCCCTCTTGTGATGGACGTATTCCGTCGATCGGGAATGGACGCGCTTATTGATCATGCAGTGCGTGATGACGTGCGAAGTGACGTGAGCACTGCTGAATGTGTCGCTGTGATTTTAGCAGGCGTTTTCGTTGGCGCTCACAGCCTATGGCGACTCCGCGAGAGACTTGATCCATATGACATGAAGACAGTGATGCAGGATCACACCTTTGATCTGCAATGTTTCCCTGAGGAGCGCCTTGCCAAGTGTCTTGATAGGCGAAAATGGGGACACGCACCAAGTTTTTGACACCCCCATTCGCCCCATAAAGGACCGAATATGGAACACGCATAAATCTCTTGATGCCCCTGCACATCCGCTTGACTTGAAATCCCACATGTCGGATGTGGGGTGGCGACCGTGCGCATTGGTACAGGACAGCGCTGTGCCTTTACCGTTTTCGCTACCATGCGAAAACGGTCTTGACTATTTTACGAAGCCAACGAAAATGGTCTTATGCAGACGGTTGCCAGGCTCTATGATGCGATTCTCACCGAGCATTTGTCCACCAACCGGCAAATGGCCTTGGTCAGCGGTCCCCGGCAGGTCGGCAAGACGACCACTTGCCGTAACCGCTCGGAGGCCTATCTGAACTGGGATAATACCCAGAATCGGGAAATCCTCCTCGGTGGCCCCGAACGCTTGGCCGCACATCTTGGGCTTGACCGGCTTCGGCAACAGCAACTGGTGGTACTGCTTGACGAACTGCACAAGCACGCTCGCTGGAAGCAACTCCTCAAGGGTTTCTTCGACACCTACGCTGATGAGGTCCGCATCATCGTCACCGGTTCAAGCCGTCTGGACACCTATCGACGGGTGGGCGACAGCCTCATGGGTCGGTATTTTCTCTACCACATGCATCCCTTTTCGGTGGCTGAGACCATCACCACGGATCTGCCGGACTGTGAGCGGATTGTGCGTCCACCACAGTGTCCGCTTGCAGCTGACTTCGACGCCCTTTGGCAGCACGGCGGTTATCCCGAGCCCTTCCTGCGACGTGATCCACGATTCAGCCGGCGTTGGCAGACGCTGCGCAGTCAGCAGCTGCTGCGCGAAGATCTGCGCGATCTCACCCAGATTCAACAGCTCGATCAATTGGAGATGCTCGTTCAGATGCTCGCCGTGCGTTCTGGCCAACAGATCGTGTTCTCCAATCTGGCCAGAGACATCCAAGTCAGCGTTGACACCATCAAACGATGGTGTGAAGTGCTGAGCAGCTTGCATCATGGCTTCTTGCTCAAGCCCTGGTTTACCAATGTCTCACGGAGCTTGCGCAAAGAGCCGAAATGGTTCCTGCGCGACTGGGCCGAGATCAAGGATCCTGGGAGTCGTGCCGAAACCTTCGTCGCCTGTCATTTGCTCAAGGCGGTCGAGGGATGGAACGATCTGGGGCTCGGGCGATTCCAGCTGGGCTATCTGCGTGACAAGGCCAAACGTGAGGTCGACTTCGTGGTCATTCGCGATGGCAAGCCTTGGTTCCTGGCAGAAGTGAAGTTCAGGCACAGCGGTCTCAGCGACGGCTTGAAGCATTTTCAGGAGCAGACCAAGGCACCATTCGCCTTTCAGGTGGTCATCGAGGCCGACTATGTCGATGCCGACTGTTTCGCCAGACCGCGAGGACCTCTGGTGGTGCCGGCCCGAACCGTGCTGGCACAACTTCTGTAGCCCTCAATCCGGTACTTGGCTTGTACAGCAATTCCCCAGCCAGACTGAGGCCTACTGATCGTCTGCCAGCAGGGCCTGTTCGGCGGCGGCGGTCCAGCTGCCGGCGTTGAGGGCGGCGGCGGCGGCCGGGCAACGTTGCTCAAGGTCGTCCAACAGGGTCAGGGGGAAGTCGCCGAGGACCGGATAGACGATGATCTTGCCCGGTACCTGGCCATCGCGGACGGCTTCCAGGCCGGCAATGGCCCCGCCCATGCCCGATACCGCCGCCACCGACAGGTCGGTGTCCAGAGTTCCGGCCTCGACCTTGGCCAGCACCGCATGGATGTCGTCCATGGTGCTGCCGGAGGTGCCGATGCAGTACAGGCCCTTGTCGATGTAGGTGTCGAGATCCAGCTCCTGATGGACCTCAGCCGGGATGCCGGCAAAGATGTTGATGATGGCGCCGGGGCTGGCCGTGGTCACGGCTTGGGCCACCAGGGCGCCCACCGGGACCATCAGCATGACGTAGTCGGCCGGGCCCTGGGCCTGCTCGGCGCGGGGGTCGAACAGATGCAGCGGTACGCCACAGCGCTCGGCCACCGGACTGGCCTTGGCCCCCAGGACCGCCAGACGGGCGGCGTCCATGTCGCTGGCCTCGACCGCGATGTCATGGCCGGCCAGGGAGGCCAGACGGATCACCGCCATGCTGCCCATGGGGCCGGCGGCGCCGATGACGTGGACCCGGTCGCCAGGCCGGACCTCGCCGGTGGTGGGAATCCGGGCCAGGGCCTTGGCAAAGCTGGGGCCCGGATAGCCGGCCAGGCGGATGTTGCCGTAGTGGACCCGACCGACCGGCACCTTGACCGGGCGCTCGAAGCGCAGGCCGCCAGTGGCGATCAGGGCCATTCCGTTGGTGGCCAGGGTCGGCAGCAGGTCCTCCAGCAGGTCGGCATCAGCGCCGGCGAAGAGCAGGTCGTCGATGCTGCCGGGGGCCAGATCGCTGCGGCTGACGGCGGTGAAGCCCTCTGGCACCGGATCGCTGCCATCGCTGAGGAACAGACAGCGCCCGACCTGACTCAGGTCGAGGCCGTCCGAGGCGGCCTCGGCTCCATCGGCGCGAACCAGCAGCAGGGTGCCGCCTGGGCGCAGGGCGCAGCGTTCACTGTGGATGAAGGCGTTCTCGACACAGGCCCAGGGTTCCACCAGGGCGGTGGCACTGGCGCTGCGGCCAGGGCTGACCGGCAGCAGGTAGCTGGTGCCGTCGCTGGCCACAGTAGCCCGTTCATCGACCAGCACGTATTCCTGCAGGCCACCCTCGAAATTGTAGCCGAAGGCCCCGTTTGAACGGGCGGTCTTCAGCTCACGCCAGTCGGCCTGGACCAGATAGCGCTGGCCGATGCTGACCGACTGGACCGCCGCGCCGACCTCGACCACGGTGAACACCACCTCATGGCCGGGCACGGTAGGCTGGTCCTCAGGGACGTAGGACGGGATCTGGCCCAGGGTCGCCGCATCCAGACCGGCGATCACCGGCCCCTTGCGCACATGGCCGTCGAACTGGTGCAGCAGCTTCATGTCCGAGAAGCACAGGCCGACGCAGTCGATCCGGGCCAGGATCTGATGTGGACCGGGCCGGGTCACGGGCTTGGTGGGGTTGAGGATGAGACGGTCAGGGCCGACCAGCTGGACGGCGCTCTGGGTGCTGGGGATGCTCATGGCAGGAGGCTAGCCTGATGCCAAAGGATGGCAACAGCGGCGGTGGCGGTGCCAAGTGGGACATCATGTGTGATGACTTTAAAACCCTCAACGTTACAGCAGGTGATGCGTAAGGGGTATTAAGGTTACGTATTGTACCCCGTTCAACTTGCCTAGGAGCTTGTAAGAAATAGACTGATACATCGCTTGGCTTGGCCTTTTCGGCCCCGATTTCACCGAAAAGCCTATAGCTACGGCTATGGCGGCGGTTTTTGTCAAAATCGGGCCTCGGAAATGCACTGCGCCATGCTCGGTCATTATCCTTTACAGGATCGTAGCTACTCAGGCGGGGGCAAGAAAAAGGCCGGGAAACAAAGCGCTTCCCGCTCATTTCAAACCAGCCGAGCTGGAGTTCGGCGCTCCCGGGCCGGCCTTTTCCAAGGTGACAGCCGCCTGAGTAGTAACACAGGATCTTAGGGTTGTCGGTCGTCGGGCAACCACACTACGGTAACGCCGGTGATTGGTCGATTCGCCGAGGTTGACGGATGGCCTGGGCCTGAAAGGGCGCGCAATGCGATCGACACGCACAGTCACATACACGGGCTATCTACGTTTTTATGCATACAGAGCTATCGTTCTTGCAACAGTTTCTCTTCCCCAGGGATGACCACCACAAGGAGACATCATGCCCCGATCCCGCATCATCATCACCGTCATCATCCTGAGCCTGGTGTCAGCCACTGCGCTTGCAGAAGAGGCCGGCGATGTCACTCTGGGCCTGGATGAATCGCTCCGCTTGATTCAGGCCCGCTATCTCGACGAGCGCCAGACCGGAGTCGCCGGGATTGCCGCACTCGGTGATCAAGAGCAGATCCAGGCGGCAGAACGCTTGGTCCCCCTGCTGCAAGACAGCAACTGGCAGACGCAACTGCATGCCGCACGAGCCCTGCAAGCCATCGGGGCCGAGGCCGAGCAGCAGATACCAGCCCTGATTGCCAACATGGACCGGGCCCTTGAGCGCCGTGACACCGGCTTATTTGAACTGCTCGGCCAAACCGTGGCAGACATCAGAGGGCTTGCTCTCCAGGCCCAGCGTCGTCGTGGGTCCAAGCCCGGCGCCCGCCGCCTGCTTGACCTGATGCGGACCGTCAGGATGGACGCGGATGACGCCGAGCGCTTCGCGCCTCTGGGGTCCTTGCTTGAGAGCGCCGAGCAAAGCGAACTGAACCAATCAGCACAGATCTTTGATCTGATGAACACGGCCATGGGAAAAGACGATACCGAGCAGTTTGATACTTTGCTTGCCATTGTGACGGGAGATGGCGGTGCCAAGGCGGTACCGAC
>SLQH01000111.1 GCA_007131555.1 Planctomycetota bacterium
TCGCCATGATGAGCGGCATACGGCCTGTGGATCCCGCGACTCGTGATCATTCACGGCGCTGATGAACGCAAGCATATTGCTACATGGCGCCGCCGCCCTGGCCTATGTCCGTCTCAAGAATCTCCGCCCGCCAATGTACACGGGCCAAGGCCCGGTACTCCGGGTAATAATGCGGCGATCCTGGAGGTCTATAGGGGATCGATAGGCACGTCGCCTGGCTGGGCCATTTCGGTCGCTATCCCTTACAGGCTCCTAGAAGCCTGTCCAGGATGACGACCTGTTTCACATCGGCAACACACACGACCACGGCGGCAAACTGGACTAGAAGCCTGTAAGGAATAGACCAACGCATCGCCACGCTCGGTCGCTATCCCTTACATAGGAACGACACTGATGGCATGGGTCATCACACGTCAGCATCGCCAGGCGGCTGTCGATGCTGTACCGACCTCCATGTGAAATGATGATGCCGCCCGTTCGTCGACCATTGTGATACCCTGGAGACAGCATGCCAACCCGTCTGCTTATCACCTGCCTGGGCATTCTGACGATGGCCTCCGGCCACGCCGGCGAAGCCCCGCCCGCCATCGATCATGAAGCCCTGATTGCTGAACATCAGCAACTGATCCAGACGATCGTCCAGCGCCGCGAGGAGGTCGAACAAAGCGAGGAACTCAGTGAAGAGCGTCTGGCCTATGAAGACGCCACCGAGGCCTACCGCAGCACCCTGGCCGAGCATGATGAACTGCAGAACACCATCAGGGAAGAGCAGCGCCTCAGAAGCACGCTTGATCTCCAATTGCGACGCCGGGTAGACGACACCCCCTTTGCCCGTGAAGCCGCCGACGTCCGCAGTCGCGCCGACCGCACCAACAACCATCTCCAGTACCTGCGATCACGTCGCCAACTGCTGACCAGCCATCCCGGATCACCGGTGGTCCGCACAATTGCTGACCATCCAGACCTGCGGGCCGCCACAGAACGGCTCGACAGCATCAGAGCAGAGATCCAACAGACCCTGGAAGCGGACCACAGCCCTGAACGAAGCGCCGAACTAAACCGCCTGCATGCTGAACGCAACGCCGCCGAGGCGGCCATTCGCAGCAGCGAGGCGGTCTGGGAGGCGCAGCGGGCTCTCTGGCAGGCTGAGAACGCCCTGCAGGCCGCCACCGATGCCGCACCGCTCATGCGTCAACGCCAGCTGATCGAACGACAACTGCGTGAGCGACGCCAGCACATCCTCGCCGGACACCAGCAGGTCCGGGATCAGCTGAGCGAACGTCACAACCTGCTCTCACAACAGCAGCAGCAGGAGAAGCGCCAGCGGCAATTGCAGACCTTGCAGGCTCGACTCACGACATCCTTGACGGACGATCCCGACGTCGCCAAAGCCCGCAAGGTCGCCCAGCAGGCCACTGCCAGATGGCAGCAGCACCGCCGCCGCCACCCGTTGGCCGAGCGCCTCAAGCCCTATGAAGAAGCCCTCCCTGAGCCAGCGACCCCACGCCCTGATCCGCGTCTGCTCGCAGCCGGGCCTGATGACCTGGAAGCATTGCTGCAACAAGTGCCGGCCAGCGATCCGGACCATAAGCCCGACCACAGTGACGAACGCCGCTTCCTGGCCAATACTGCCCGCCAATTGCTGGACATGGCCGCACAGGGTGACGTCTCCGGCCGCGCCGCCCACCATGCCATGCTGACTGCCGACCGGGCCCTCGCCGAGGCCCTGACCGCACGCAGCGCCGCCCACCCTTTGGGAAGCGCCATCAATGCCGCCCTTGACACCCTCCGTGCCGAGTTGGAGGAGACCCAGTACCGTCTCGCCCAGCTGAGAATCGAACTCGATGATCACCATGGCCCGATGGGAGCCGTCTATGCGGAAGACGAGCGGATCGCCACTCTCCAGGAACATCGTGATGCAATGACAATCGCCATGGATCAGAAACCTGATCCGGAACTGGCCCAGGCCCGTCGTGATCGTGACGCAGCCCGGACCCACTGGCAGGACCTGATCGCCGCCCATCCCCTGCATGGCCAATACCGGGCCGCCCGCGAAGCGCTCGACCAGATGGCCGAGAAGAGCCGCCTGAGACGTCAGGAACTGAGCCAGACCGCCGGTTTGCGCGAGGCTCAGGCCGCCGTTCGCGACACCCGCCAAGGCCTCGTCGCCCGTGATCCCGCGGTGGCTGAACTGGATCGGCGCATCTCCCGAACCGAGGTCCTTCACAAGGAACTCGACTCTCAGGCCTCACAGATGGAACAGCGCATTGAATGGCACCTGACCGGGTTGCGCCTACGCACCAACCCCGACGGAGACCCTGAGGTCCGTCGCTTCGAAGAACAGATTCAAGCCCAACGGCAACGCATTGATGCCATCCTCGCCAGCGACGAGATCGTCGCCCTGCGCAACACCATGGAAGAGGCCGAAAAGATCCTGCAAGAGCGCACCCGGACCATCCTTGAGAACGATCCCCATACCAAAGAGATCCTGCAACGTGCCCAAGCCATCGAACGCAACCTCCGCCAGGCTGCGGCGATGGGCCAACTACCCCGGCAGCCCTGACACGGACGCGGACCATCGCGCGATTGACGATGGACAGAGAAACGGCGCCATTTAGCATATCGCCCCATCATGATAGAACGATATCCAGGAGCCGTCATGACCCACAGCCTGTTCACCTCCGAATCCGTCTCCATGGGCCATCCAGACAAGGTCGCCGACCAGATCTCCGATGCCGTCCTCGACGCCCATCTGGCCCAGGATCCCAACGCCCGGGTGGCCTGCGAGACCCTGGTCACAACCGGCTTGGTGATGTTGGCCGGTGAGATCACCTCACGGGCCGTGGTCGACTACCAGCAGGTGGTGCGCGACACCATCCGCCAGATCGGCTACACCGAAAATGGCGTCGGCTTTGATGCCGACAGCTGCTCGGTCCAGGTCGCCCTGCACAGCCAGAGCCCCGACATCGACATGGGGGTCAGTGAAGGCAAGGGACTGCACAAGGAACAGGGTGCCGGCGACCAGGGCCTGATGTTCGGCTTCGCCTGCAACGAGACCCCCGACCTGATGCCGCTACCGATCAGCCTCTCGCATCGTCTGCTTGACCGCCTCACCGCTCTGCGCCGCAAGCGCACCCTGCCCTATCTCCTGCCGGATGCCAAGAGCCAGGTCACGGTGGAATACTACAACCATAAGCCGGTTCGGGTCCACACCGTGGTCATCTCCACCCAGCACCGGGCCAACGTCTCCCTGGCCACCATCCGCAAGGATCTGGTGGCCATGGCCAAGCAGGTCATCCCGGCCCGCCTCCTGGACAAGAACACCATCTTCCACATCAATCCCACCGGCCGCTTCGTGGTCGGCGGTCCGCACGGCGACTCCGGCCTGACTGGTCGCAAGATCATCGTCGACACCTACGGCGGCACCGGTCGCCACGGTGGCGGGGCCTTCTCTGGCAAGGATCCCTCCAAGGTCGACCGCTCGGCCGCCTACATGGCCCGCTACATCGCCAAGACGGTGGTCGCGGCCAAGCTGGCCGAACGCTGCGAACTCCAGCTGGCCTACGCCATCGGCGTCGCTGATCCGGTGTCCATCAAGGTCGACACCTTCGGCACCAGCACCGTCGACGAGGTCATCATCGCCGATGCCATCCGCAAGACCTTCCCCCTCACTCCCAAGGGCATCATCAGCACCCTTGATCTGCTGCGGCCGATCTATCGCCCAACGGCCTTCCACGGCCACTTCGGCGGCACCAGCTTCCCCTGGGAGAAGACCGACCGGGTCGAGGCCCTGCTGGCAGCGGTGAAGAAGCTGCAATCAGCCATCGACATCGCCGAGAACCTGGGCCCCAAGCCGAGTGCCGCCAAGCCGGCCCGCGCCGCCAGCAAGCGCGCCACCGCCAAGCCGGCCAAGGCCAAGACCACCAAAGCCAAGACCAAGGCCCGCCGCTGACGCATTGCATGCCCTGGATCACGATCCATGCTGGGCGCTCCTGACACCCGGAGCCCCAGCATGTCCATCGTCATCCTCGACGCCGCCACCGCCGACCAGGGCAA
>SLQH01000125.1 GCA_007131555.1 Planctomycetota bacterium
AAAGCATGGCAGCCGCGCGTCGGCACGCGGGCCAAGGCCCGGTGCTCCGTGGTGGTTTTGTGATGGGCAGTGCTTATTGGCGAGTCCGGGGCCGAAAAGGCCAAGCCAGGCGACGCGTCAGTCAATTCCTCACAGACCCCTAGACACAGGCCGGTTGGCAGGCCTCAGCCAGACGCAGGATCACGACCTGGGCTGGTGGACAGTTGAGTAATATCCGCCGATGGGGTTCCAGGGTGAAGGCCGGGGGGCACAGACGACGGAAGCAGCGCAGACTGTAGGTAAACTGCACCATGGGCTGGCCATGGCCCAAGACCTGGGCAAGCGCTGTGAAAATGTCGGTTCGCAGGGTCGGTGGAAAAGAGATCAAGGGCAGGCCGCTGATGATGCCGGCCACCTCCTTAGAAGCCACTCCGGCGGCGTCCAGGATCTTGGGCAGCTGTGAAGCGCAGCCTTCAATCACCGAGGTATTGGGCATGCGTTGGCGGAGCAACTCAGCAAACCGACCATTGTGTTCGATGGCGATATGACGTTGATCCGGCAACTGTCTATGCAGGGCCCTGGTGAACGGGCCGGTACCCGGACCCAATTCTACGATCACCGAGCCCGGTGCCGGCTGCCCGAGGGCCTGGACCATGGCCTTGGCCAGGATTTTGCTGCTGCTGATCACCGCCCCGGTGCGTTTGGGGTGGCAGACGAATTCTCGCAGAAACCGTACAGTATTGCGCATCATATAATCATAGCAGGGTTTGGACAAGAGGGAAGAGGCTGCTGTGGCCATCGGCACTGCGACCTGGGGCAGCCTATGGTCCAACTGCCGCATCCGCCCTATCACCACGACCCTCCCAGACCCCATAACATAGCGCCGGCTTCAGCCTGCCGCAATGCTTTCAACGGCACCAACGTTTCCGTACAGCGCCCATGACCCAGACCATGTGCCGTCCAGTCGCTTGTCCGTTTGGCCCCCTCGGTGAGCCACCATATGTACCGGCCACATCCAGCGCCATGGGCAGGTGATGCGCATGTCTGCATATGCTCTGCTGTGATCACTTGAGTCTAAATCCGGCTGTAGGCTTTAGGGCTGCTGTACAAGGCGATATAGACAGATTCGGACTTCCACCCAGAAGGTGAACCGATTCTGTAAGCGTATATCCGCTTGAATAGCAACCCTAAGGCCCAAAGTCCATAGCCTAACTGCTGTTTTTAGGGTGAACGAAGGCCTTCACTCTTGGTCCTGCCAAGGGCCAAGGGTCGCTGACCCTCGGCTTGCCTCATCTGATCCAGCGTGGAGTATGTCTTGCCATGCCGTTGCGGTCTACGCCGCAAGCGACTGGTACGGAGGGGTCATGGGGCGGATCGGGTGTGGTTTCCTGTTGCTGGTGTTGGTGGTCCTGTGCGGTGAAGCCTGGGTCTATGTCCAGGTGGCGCGGGCCATGGATAACGAGTGGCTGGGGGCCGCGCTGGCCCTGGTCGTGTTGAGCATTGCCGGCTGGCGCATCCTGCGGTGGCGTGGGCAGCGCCTGGCCATGGCCATGATGGGTGGTGATCCGGGTCGTTACATGGTGGCCCTGCTCGGGGCGGCACTGTTGGTGCTGCCGGGCTTTGCGACCGCCGTGCTGGGCATCCTGCTTCAGATTCCGCCGTTCACGGGATTGCTGGCCCGGCCCGCCAAACGCCTGATGCGACATTTTGCCGGAGCGGCAGCCGCCCGCATGGGTGGCACGATGGGCAATCCGGCCGCCGGCAATCCCTTTGCCAATCCCATGGGCGGAGCTTTCCCCGGGGCCTTCCCCTTTGCTACCGGTGGGCTGCGGCCTGATCAGAGCCAGCCGTTCTCAGGCAAGACCATCGACGCCAAGGCCAAGCGGACCGATGCCGACTGATATTGATCTTGATGTGCCTGCCGAGGCCGCCCGCCTGCTAGCCGCCCATGGTGGTGATCAGGGCTTGACGGACGCCCTGGATCATGTGGCTCGTCAGTTCCAGGTTCTCCAGACCCGCAGTCAGCTCTTGCTGACCCTGGGCACCATCACCCTGACCATCACCGGCTTCTCCGGGCCACGCATGGCGGCCAGCGGGGCCTTCGCTCGCTACTGCCTGTCTCTGGGTCTGGTCCTGGTGCTCAGTTCGCTGATCATGGTGCTGGCCGGGTCTTTGCGCGTACATTGGGTGACCCAGTTCGGCGGTCATGACGCCACCGCGGTCCTGGAACGGGCTCTGCGCTATCGGGATCGCAAGACGCGCTTTTTCACCATCGAACTGACCGTCCTGATCGCGGGCCTGAGTGCCTACGTCTCCGGGGTGGTCAGCTATCTGCTGACGGGTTTTGACTGAGCCCCAATAGGCGATCGGCCAACAGCGTCGGTATTCCTTCATGGAGCAGGATCATGAGCGCCTTTCCAGAATCTGGTCGGATCGATCGTGAGTGGCTGGAAGCCGCCACCGACGAAGACCCCTGGCTGCTTGTTTCGCACGATATCAACAATTCCGAGTATCGAGATGCCCTGATCGGCAACGGTCTGATCGGGCTCCGCGTCCCGCCTGAGGGCGAGGGCGAGGCCTTTGTGCCGAGCGGTTCCTGTTCGCCCACCGGCTGCCTGATGCATGGCTTGTGGAGCGATGATCGCTTGATGCCGCCTCCCAAGTGGCATGGCCTGTCATATCACGATGGCAGTGCTGATTTCCGCCGCACGGTGGGTCGGCATGAGGACTACGTGCAGACTCTTGATATGCGCACGGCAACCCTGACCACCCAGTGCGAGTGGGTGAACGATGACCGCCGCACGGCCATCACGACCACGTTGTGGTTGAGCTTGGCTGATGAACGCCTGTTGGTGATCGAGACTCGCATCACCCCGGATTTCTCAGGCGAGGTCGCCTTCACCGATGGCCTGTACGCAGTGCCTCCCGATCCCGGCCTGTCCGAGCTCATGGCCGCCCGTTACCACTTCGGCGAGGACGGTGAGGCCATCACCCTGCAGATGCGGGCCGGCGAGCGCTTTCGCCGGGTGGCATGCCATGCCGTGGTGGAGGTCGGGGGCGCCGCGGCCACCACTGCAACGACCATCAACCGTGATCCCACCGCTGGTCAAATCTGTGTGGTGCGCCGTACGTGTTTCGCCGTGCAGGCTGGCACCACCTACACGGTGCGTCGCATTGCCGCCCTGGCCAGCGATGCCGATGGCGATGATCCTGCCGCCTTGGCCCGACACAGTGTAGAGGGTGCCCGCACCGGGCTGGCGGCGGCCCGTGCGGCCCATGAGGCGGCCTGGGCCGAGCGCTGGGCCAGCCGCATCGAGGTCGGCAATCGGCGTTTGCAGCGGGTGATCAACGCGGCCTTGTACCAGTGCTACGCCCAGTTGCCGGCAGGTCGGGCCCACAGCCTTGGCCCGGCCGCCCTGTCCGGCATGGCCTGGCACGGGCGGGCATTCTGGGATGCGGATCTGTGGACCTTCCCGGTGCTGGGCCTGCTCCATCCTGCCCTCGGGCGCTGTTTCACTGCCTACCGTGCCGCCACCATCGAGGGTGCGCGTCGCAACGCTGCCGGACGGGGCTACGCTGGGGCCTGCTTTGCCTGGGAATCCGCCGAGACGGGTGACGAGAAGGTGCCGGTCCCGGCCGTGCATCATCAGCGGCATGTCAACGCCTGCGTGGCCTTGGCTCAGTGGTGGGACAGGCTCATCACCGGCGATGAAGACTACTTCCGCAGCCATGGCGCCGAAGTCATCATCGCAGCGGCCCGGTATTTTGCCGATCGGGTCCACTTCAATGCCCAGGATGATCGTTACGAACTCCGTCATATCAAATGTCCGGATGAATACGCCGGGGTGCAGGACAACAACGCCACCACCAACTACGCCTGCGTGGCCACCCTGCGCCTGGCCCAGCGGGCCTGCGCAATCCTGGGCCGGGAGGCGGATCCGCAGTGGGAGGATATCTGTCGCAAGATGTGGATACCGTTCGACGCTCAGCAGCGTCGTTTCATCGAATACGAAGGTTTCGATGCATTCGGTGAATACAGTCGTGGTCTGGCCAAGATCAAGCAGGCCGACACCACCCTGCTCGTCTACCCCTGGGAGATGCCCATGGCTGACGACGTCAAGACCAACACCCTCAGTTATTACCGCAGTCTCTACAATGTGAACAAGATCATGATGGCCTCGGCCATCGACGGCATCGTCGATTGCGAACTGGGTGATGGCGACATGGCCTGGGCGTCACTCTGCGACCTCTTGCCGCATGTGCGCGGGCCGTTCATGCTGGTCAGCGAAAGTCCGGTCAACGAAACCATGAGTTTCATCACCGGCCTCGGCGGCCTGTTGCAGCTGGTGGTCATGGGCTTCGCCGGACTGCGGATTCATGAGGATGCTCTGCACGTACAGGCCTGCCTCCCGGAGGAGGTCGGCGGCCTGCGGGTGATCGGCGCCCACTATCGCGGGGCCCGCTGTGATATCGTGGTCGATGTCGACGGAGCCCGAATCATACCGGCGGCGTCCTGATCGGCGTTCGATGATTGCGTCAGGGGGTTGAAAAAGTTGCGAGAACGCTGCTCATATAGAGATGGAGTTCCTGGGCAAGTTGCTCAAGAGCCCGGCGTGGGCTGACAGTTATCAGCCCGATCCGCCCAGTGGTACTGGGCTTAGCACCACGGGATCTGTGGGCGTCAGTTCGTCAATAATGGTGCTGTCATCATCGTCGATAGTGATTGCTCCGACGGGCTCTCCGTCTTCCCTGTGACTCTCCCATAGGTGCTGGCCATGGATTGGCCGCATGACGATCCGGCGCCAGGCAGGCGGAGGTCCTCCCTGACGGTAGATGTCATCGCCATCAACGACAACCCGCAGGTCGCCGATGGCAAGGGTACGGTCATTGGCGCTGTCGCCGGCAATGCTGCTGACATCCGGGTGTTCTTCGCCAGTTGCAACCACGGTCAGCACCACCAAGTGATCGCCATCAGCGGATTCGAAATTGATCCAGCGATTGGTGCCATAGGTCTCGCCATTGAAAAAGAAGTTGGATCCGCGGTTCAAGGTCCCTTGGTTGAAGCTCACCGAGGATGGATAGAGCACCGTCGCCCGCAAGCTGCCGTTGGGTCCGTGAACGGTAAAGGAGTTTTCGTCGGTGGTGATGGTGTTGATTCCATCTACGGCGGCGTATTGCCAGAAATGCCCATTATTGCTGGTGTCCGAGATGACGAATACCGCTTGCGCCCCAGAGGCATCGCTGAAATCACTGAGCAGGCGACGGGTGTGATTGCCGACATTGAGATTGGTCGTGCTCATGTATCCGACCAAGGCGCCCGAACCATCCCAATTGAGGAGGGGCGTATTGGTAGTGGTGATAATGTCTCCCTGACGACTTCCGCTGACATTGCTCGGAGGGGTCGTGCCGGGGTTCTCCACATAGAGGGTATTCTGGAGACGATAGTAAGGGTTGCCGCTGCTGTAACGTCCGCCGCCAACTGCCAGGGGGCCGCCCATGCCGTTGATGCGAAAGCTGAGACCGTCAGGGCCATTATGTCCGCCAGGGGTACGCCTGCGCAGATTGACACCAATAATAATGTCGTCTTCATCGTGGTAGCGATTACGAAACATATTCGTTCCGTTTCCGCTATGGTCTTGAAAGAGGGCTCGCCACTCAGGAATATTGAGGGGGTTTTCTGTCTCCCCATGGCCTGGATGGTAGAGAATCGAATAGATGATGCCAGAGCGTTCGTTGTCCCAGCTCTGATCGCCAGCGGCGCCGCGCATCCGATCGTACATCCACACTTGGCCAGGGATAAGGGCGTCTGGGAGAAAGGCGAAGCTCAGGCCATAGACTCCTTCGCCCATGGAATGGTTGTTGTCATCAGTGAAGTCAAAATGAGAGCCGATCAGCCCCTCGGCCAGGTGTTCGGTGCTGATGGTGCGATAGAGGGCTGTGGCGGCAGTGGGGGTCCACCAGGTGTGGGCCATGGCCTGATTGCCCATAAAGCGGTCGCCTCCATCAACCAGGCGCTCATAGGCAATCGTTGCGGGACCGACAATGGCCATGGGAAAGGTCATGTATCCCAGGCCCTCATAGTTCCATCCCGGGCTTGAATCGGTGCCGAGATTGGCATTCAGATAGTTCCGTGTGCGGTTGATGGCGCCCTCCAGGAGACTGCTGTCAACGCTGTCGTCTGTGGCAAGGTATCCCAGTAAGGCCGAGGCACCGCGCAGGCCCTGCCAGTTGCTGGATGTAGCAGTGTTTTGCGATGTTCCACCATGGTTCTGAATTAGATCGCTCTGCTCTTTGAGGGCTGCCGAGACGGTGGCGTTAAAACCATCTGCCTGCCAGGCATCCGAATGATAACAGAAGTCGTAGGCCAAGGCGACATGGGTGTTCCACATGTACATACGTAGGCCAAATGTTCCGGTCTCTGCCCAGCGATTGCCGCCGCTGTTGTAGTTCAAGGTGTCTTGGGTATAGGTGCGAGCCTTCTCAGCCCATGTTTCATCACCGGTCAGCACATACAAAAAGGCGCAACTGCTGGCGCTCCACGCATCATTATACGGCTCAAATGGCCGAGATGTATTTTCCGCATCGTGCAATAACTGCTGATACATGGACTGCCAAGGCTCCTGGGTAATCCTTTCACGCAGAGCGGGAATGACCTCCGGGCCAAACAGGAGTCGTGGATGCATTGGCCCCTCGCTTGCCGAGGGGGCCTGTGTTGTCAGTAGGACCAATCCCAGAAACAGCCAGCCAGCATGTCGGATCAAGCAGGTCATCAGTATCATGGCTGCATTCCTCACGGGTATTGTTACCGAAGCGTCAGTCACTGCTCATGTCCGATAGGTCTGAGCAGTGACGGTCATCAGGCTGTATGCCTCTCCACATGTGAGCTGTGCAGACCTCAAGAAGGTAGTTGGCAGGACATCCTCAAAAGAGGCTTTGCCACAGATCCTAACCAGGATCCGTAGAGGATCAGGTTCTGGGGAGAGGCTATCATCGCGATTCACGGGGACCACGATCAGTAAACGTTTGAGCAGCACAAGTGTGACTCATTGTGACTGATCTGGGTGTTGTGTGACCATGCAGGCAGTTGAAATGTCCCGGCGCGAAGAGCCAGATGTTCTCGAGGCGACTTATCGTCGCTTTCGCCAAGAGTGCGCTCCGGGAATTTCTTGGTCCAGGGGGGTTGCGAGTTAATGGTCAAGCCATCCAGAGAAACGCTGATGCGTCACCCGATGGCCACCGTTCTTCCGGCGGCACAATGACCTGGCTGCGGATCGGCGCTTATACCGTGGTCCAGCCCGGCCAGCTGATGTTGGTGCGGCGCTCAGGGGCGAAGACCCGGCTGCCGGGGCTCAGGGGGCGGTCGGGGGCGATCAGGCGCAGGCGGTTGCCGAGGCGGATGACGATGGTGTCACGCGGGTCGCCGGCCACCAACGGCGCCCGCCGCTTGTTGACGCGGTCGTAGCGTTGGGCGAAGGCGTCGCTATAGGGAACCAGGGGATCAAGGTCGAGCAGGCGGTGGCCCTGGTGGTCGTAGATGCCGCGCCAGCCGGGGCCATCGAGCACCAGCAGCAACTCGGTGCCGTCTCCCGTCCAGTTGAGCGGGGTGGTGCTCTGGCAGACGAAGCCGGGCTGGAAGCGGCCGACCATCTCACCCATCGGGGCCACCAGGCGGGTGACGCCGTAGCTGCCCCAGCGGTTGGTGCTGATCGGGAACACCCACTCGCTGCCCGGTACGATGCTGCCGGCGCTGATGAACTGGGCATGGCCGCTGGGATGGGCGGCCAGGATTTCGCCGCTGCGCGCATCACAGACGATGTGACCGGCTGAACTGGAGGACAGGTGCAGGGTGGGCGGGGCCTCGGGGCCGGCGAAGTAGCCCATCACCGAGGAATCGACGTGGCCGCCGTTGGGGCACTTGAGGCGGCGGGCGATCTCCTCCTGGGTCCAGATCACCTGGCCGTCGGCCGACAGCAGCTGGCAGCCGGCGAACACCTCCTCCCGGCCATCGCCATCCACGTCGCAGACGCTGTTGTGATGGCCGTGGCCGTTGCCGGAACGGCAGACATGGTGCCAGCGCACCGCCAGGTCGGGGCCGATGCAGTAGATGTCCTGGTCATCGGCACCGTAGGTGATGAAGAAGTGGTCGCGTCGGCCGCTGCCATCGATATCGGCGCTGATCACCGGGCCATTGCTGTGGCCGCTGCGCTTGCCGATCGAGCTGGCCGGGCGCTCGGCGCGACGCGTGATCTGTCCGCTGTGACCATCGACGATCAGCAGGGCGTCCTTGGTCACGGCGTAGAGGTCATGGCCGCCATCAGGGCGTGGTGGGGTGGGGATCAGCCGGCCGACATCGCCCAGATCGGCCTTCCAGATCACCGAGCCGTCAAGCTCCAGCAGCACATGGCTGGCCCCATCAGGGGCGTCGAACAGATCGACGAGCAGTTGCGGCGCATCATCATGGGCGATGCGGCCGACCTCGATGCCGGCATTGTGGCGGATGGTCTTGGAGAGGTTGCCGTGGGCGCTGAGATCCAGCTCGCCGACGATGTGGGCCGGTGGCAGGGCGTCAGCGGTGGTCTGCCACGGCCGATCGATCGGCAGGGCGGCGGGGCGGGTGAGCGGCTCGATCTCGAAGTGGGTGACGAAACTCTCGCAGAAGGTCCGCACACCGCACCAGCCTTCGGCAAAGGCGTAGTCGGTGGCCTTGAACAGGAACTGCTGGTCCAGCCACACCACAAACTGGTTGCCCCGCATCTCCAACACCAGTTCGTATTCGGTGAACACGTCGAGGTGGATCTGCTGGCTGCCGACCACCACCCACTGGTCGTCTTCGCGCCGATACAGCACCACCCGGTTGGGATATTCCAGACAGCAGAGGTAGAAGGAGCGGGTGTCACGCATCCGGGCGATGATGCCGACCCGGGCGCCGACGCTCTCGTTATTATCACCACCGTAGCCGAAGGTCACCTCTTCCATGGCAAAACGGCCGCTGATGCGCGCATCGGCGATCGTCTGGCGATGGACCACGGCGTTGTCGTACCACAGATGCCAGCCCTTTTGCCAGACCTCCGACGGGATGCGCTTGGAGAAGGCGAAGTGCAGGCTGCGTTGGCCCTTGAAGAAGGAGTCGATGCACAGGTAGCTCTTCTGGTGATGCCAGACCAGCGGGGCCTCCCAGTCGGCGAAGGCGGCGTCGTTGGTGTCACAGGATTCGATCCGGTCGAAGACCGGGCCATCGATGCAGTCGGCGAGGGGGAGCTTCATGGGGTGGTCCTTCAGGCGAGGGTGACGGAGCGGATGGTGAGGTTGCTGTAATCGGCGATCAGCGGGGCCATCTGGCGCAGGCCCAGGTAGCCGGCACCATGGACCGGCCCGGTGGTGGCGGGATCGTCATCGAGCCAGTCGAAGATGGTCAGGCCGTTGATGCTCAGGCGGATGCGGTTACTGCACTTGATCAGCTGGAGGTGGTAGCTGTCGAGGACATCAATGACCGAGGGAATCGGATCACCGCCCTGGGCGACCAGGTGGAAGCCACAGCTCTTGCGCAGATTGCAGGTGTGGAAGGTGCGCTCGTGCTGGACGTTCTTGCGACGGAAGTAGCTGGCGTGGTAGCCGTTGATGTCACCAGAGTGGTACTGCCGGTAATTACCGTCACGCGGGGCCAGCGAGGGGTCGAACAGGTCTGTGCCGCCCTGGCCGTTGGCGCAGAACCACATCATGGCCAGGCCGGGTTCACGGATGGGGCGGAAGTCCCAGTCGATCGCCAGGTCGGCCGGCAGTTGCTGCGGGCACCAGAACAGGTAGTTGGCGGCCTGGCCCAGTTCGGGGTCCAGGCCATTCTCCAGGCGCATGGCCCCCATCGGAAAACTGACCACCGGAGACCCTTCCCGGATCCAGTCGACCACATCCTCAGGGCTGGCGAGGGGGTTCTGATAGATGATGTCGCCGATGACGAAGTCGCTCATACCGGGTCTCCATGGTGGTGATGACGGCCATTCTAGCCCTGGTCTGGGCCTGCGTCTTCCGCTGTCGGGCTCCAGGATTCCTGGATTGTACACAAATACGATCCAGCAATACTGTGGAAATGCAGCCAGAGGACCCGGTAGTTCGTCCTGGGGTTATCGGCATCGAAGCCGAACGTCAGGTCCTGTCCGCCCAGTCAGCCGGCGGCTGGGGCCTGATGGGGGCCCATCGCTGGGTGGCGGTCCTGGATGGCAGCGGGCAGGTGGAACTGGCCTCGGGCCTGAGCGCGGTATCGCCTGGTGATGTGCTGCTGATCCGGGCCGGCACCCGCTATCGCTTCACGGCTGACGGACCGGGAATGGACATGGCGGTCCTGCGTCTGCGCTCTCGGGCCCTGGCCCCGAACCAGGCTGTTGATCGCCTGGCCGCCGAGGTGGTGACGGCCGCTGCTGCCCTGGCCCAGCGCCATGGCGGTCATCTGCGGCTGTCGCCGGATGGGCGCCAGGCCGTGTACCAGGCCCTCTGCGATCTGGTGGCGCTGACGGCCGCCGCCGGCCCGGCCACGCCCCTGGCCCTCAAGGCCCGCCTCTTGCAGCTCCTGCATGTCCTGGCCGGGGAGCCACGCATCCGCCGTCGGCTGGGCCAGGCTGACCGCTCCCTGCCGGGCGAGACCAGCGGCATCAAGTTGCTGCTCCAGCACATCGATGAGCATTTTGACGAGCCCCTGACGGTCATCCAGGCCATGGCCATCGCCGATCTGGGCCGGACCCGTTTCCATCAGGCCTTCCGCCGCGCCACCGGCCAGAGCTTTACCGCCTATCTGACCCGCTATCGCATCGGCCAGGCGGCGGCGCTGCTGCGTCACAGCCGCCGCGACATCCTCGACATCGCCTATTCCTGCGGATTCGGTTCCATCAGCCGGTTCTACGACACCTTCGGCCGCGAGATGGGTTTGAGTCCGCAGCGCTATCGACGGGGATGACAGATGCAGGCTGTATATTGTGTTGTGAGGATTTCAGGCATGACCCAAAAACGGCATTTGGACTGTAGACTTTGGGCTTTAGGGTTGCTTCTCAAGGGCATATACGCAGACACAACCGGCTCACCTTCTGGGTGAAAGCTTGAATCTGTTTATATCGCCTTGTACAGCAACCCTATAGCCTCCAGCCTAAAGCCTACAGCCGGATTTAGGGTGAATGCCATTGCGCAGACAGCGTTTGCTGAACAGGGCCAGGTTATGTTCATTACCAAATCCTGAAGTCCCTGAGCAAGTCATAGGGGTTCATACGCTGTTACGGTGCGCAGGTGGCGAAGGTCTCGCTCCAGCCTGGGCGGGGGGCGGCCTTGTTCATCTCGTGGGTCAGGATGCGGGCGATCATGCGGTTGCGGACCTCCTGCATGACCGGATCACGCCATAGATTGACGATGTGGTCGGGGTCGGCGCGCATGTCGTAGAGCTCGCCGTTCTCGGGATGGCTGGCGTAGAACACGCACTTGTGGCCGTCGTCGATGAGGATGCGCTGGTTCCAGTCGCCGTCTTCGGGCCGCTCCTCCACTACCACGTCGGCGCGGGCCAGATCGGCCTCGCCTTCCCAGACCGCCCGCTGGTCGACGCCCTCGGCCTGGTAGGGGATCGGCAGGCCGGCGCAAGAGCACAGGCTCGGCAGGTAGTCGACCAGGCTCTGGAAGGCCGCGCAGCGCCGTCCGGCCGGGATCCGCCCTGGCCACGAGGCGATCATCGGCACCCGGATCGACTCCTCGTAGCAGACCAGGCTCTTGAACCACATGCCGTGGTCGCCCAGCAGGTCGCCGTGGTCGGCGGTGAACAGCACCAGGGTGTCGTCGCCCAGGCCGCGCTCGTCCAGGGCGTCCAGCACCGTGCCGATGGCCTGGTCCATCAGGCTGACCTGACCGTAGTAGCAGGCGGCATTGCCCTGGATGCGGTCCTGGTCCCAGTCGAGATGGCAGACATTGCCGGCACCGTTGAGGCCAGGGGCTATGCCGCGGGCGGCGTAGGCTCCCGGCTGGTCGATCAGGCCCCGGTAGAACGGTGGCTTGTCGGCGTAGCAGTTGGGCTCGCCGGGCTTGTAGCCGAAGCGGGGGATGGCCTGGGGATCGTACATGCTGGCCCAGGGCTCGCTGACCATGCAGGGGTTGTGAGGATCCTGGAAGTTGAGGAACAGGAAGAAGGGCCGGTCGGCGGCCCGATCCATGCCTTCGATCGCCATCTGGGCCGTCCAATGGGCGTTCTGGAGTTCTTCCGGCAGGTCCCAGGCTCCGTAGTCGGTGTACTCGCCGCGCCCGAAATGACGCTCCAGGTCGACCCCATGGCGCCGCAGCCAGGCCCCGTAGTGCATGCCGCGAGCGTGGTTCTCGTTGCTGTGGCCGATGGCCAGGTCGGCGCGCTGGAAGCCGTACCAGGGGCCGTGCCAGCGCTCGAAGTGGTCGTAATTGGCGATATGGGGGAAGCTCTCCGGCGAGCAGGGATCATGGCAGCTGGCGAGGTGGCTCTTGCCGATGAAGTGGGTGTAGTAGCCGGCCTCGCTGAACAGGCGGCCGAGGCTGGGGTCGTGATCCTCGGGCAGGCGGCTCATGTTGTGGGGAGCGCCATTGGTCGAGCAATACTGGCCGCTGAGCAGGGCCGCCCGGCAGGGCAGGCACACCGGGGTCGGGGGATAGGCGCGGGAGAACAGGGTGCCGCTGGCGGCCAGACGGTCGAGATGCGGGGTACGGATGGCCGGATTGTCGACGCCCAGGCAGTCGTGGCGCATCTGGTCGGCCATGATGAGGACGATGTTGGGGCGGCGGGCGGACATGGGGTCTCCGGGAACAGTGGCAGCTCAATGGGGCGTGAAGGTGCCGTGGTAGCGGCATTGCCAAGGGCCCAGATCGTCCCAGGTATCGCTGTCGACGCTGAAACGGGCCAGGGCGGCGGTGGGAAAGGACGGCAGATCGTCAGCCCCCAGCCATTCGGCCAGCGCGTGCAGATCAGGATTGTGACCGACCAGCAGCAGGGTGTCGACGTCGTCAGACACGTTCCGGAGTTCTTCCACCAGGACCGAGACTTGAGCCATATAAAGGATGCCATTGGCCTGGACGTGCTCTTGAGCCAGGCCGCAGCCCTGGGCCACCAGACGGGCGGTCTGCAAGGTGCGCAGGGCATCGCTGGCCAGGATCAAGTCCGGGATCAGGCCCTCGGCCGCCAGATGGGCCCCCACCCGGCAGGCGTCATCCTCTCCGCGCGGGGTCAGGGCCCGGTCATCGTCGCGGTCCGCATGGCTGACTGCCTTGGCATGACGTAGGATCAACAGTGTGTTCATGGCCGACATGCTAACGCCGCTGCGCTCCAGCCCAAGCGGGATGATGGGGGGTGCTGCGGTTCATGGGGGTGAAGAGGCCCGCAAGCGGAACGTCAGTTTTTCGTGTAGCTCACGACCCTGATCTGTTCAGCGAACGCGGTGTTCGGAATGGTCTCTCGCAGAGATCGCCAAGAACGCAGAGACCCTGCGGGCGGCGGCAATAGGTCAAGCAGGCAGAAGCCCAGCTTTCCCTTGGCGTTCTTGGCGATCTTGCGCGAAACGAGCGGGCGGTATTCCGCTTATCCGGTGGTGACGGTGCACAGGCGCTTGGGTTGTACTGTGGCCGCGATGGCGCCCAATACCGGCTGTGGCACCGGGTCATCAAGGGTCAGCAGGACCAGGGCATCGCCACGGCCGTCGATGCGGCTGACTTCCATGCGGGCGATGTTGATGTTGTTCTCGCCCAGGATCGAGCCGTATTTACCGACCATGCCGGGGCGGTCCTCGTATTCCATGATCAAGAGGTTGTTGCCTACCGGCAGGTCGATGCTGTAGTCGTCGAAGCTGAGAATCCGGACCTGTCCTTCAATGACGCTGCCGCCGATCGAGTGCTGGCCGCCGGGGGTGGTGGCGGTGAGGACCAGACGGGCGGGATTGCCGCGGGTCGTGGCGCTGGTGGAGCTGGTCAGTTCGATGCCGCGTTCTTCGGCAATCAGCGGTGCGTTGACGAGATTGACGCCGGTCTCGCAGATCTGCGACAGTGCGCCCTTGAGGGCGCCGACCGACAGTGGCTTGACGTCATGTTCGGCGAGATCGCCACGGGTCAGCACCTCCAGGCCTTGGAGGGGTTCGCCCAGGGTCTGGGCCAGGACCTCGCCCAGGATCTGCGCAGCGCGCAGGTAGTCGGCCACCGCCGGATCGACCTTCAGTTGAACGTTGACAGCATTGATGATGGTGCCGTCGGCGAAGTAGGCGTTGAAGCTGTCGGCGATGTCGGTCGAGACCTTGACCTGGGCTTCCTCGGTCGAGGCGCCGAGATGGGGCGTGGTGATGAGCCGGGGGGCTCCGCGCAGGGGATTGTCCTCGGTCATTGGTTCCTTCGAGAAGACGTCACAGGCGGCGGCAGCCACCCGCCCATCCCTGAGAGCCTGGGCCAGGTCGGCCTCGTTGACCACTCCGCCCCGGGCCACGTTGACGATGCGCACGCTGGGCTTCATCTTGGCGATGGCAGCGGCATCGATCATGTTGGCGGTCTTGTCGGTCTTGGGCACATGGAGGCTGATGACATCAGCCTGGGCGTACAGGGTGTCCAGGTCCACGGCCTCAATGTTGAGTTCAGCAGCCACTTCCGGGCTGAGGAAGGGATCGTGAGCGATCACCCGCATCCCGGCGCCCTGCATGACCTGGGCCACATGACCGCCGATCTTGCCCAGGCCGACGATGCTCAGGGTCTTGCCGTGCAGTTCTACACCGATGTAGCTCTTCTTATCCCAGTCGCCCTGTTGCAGGGCGTGGTGGGCCTGGCCCAGGTTGCGGGCCACGGCGAAGATCATGGCGATGCTGTGTTCGGCTGCCGACAGGATATTGCCCAAGGGGGCGTTGACGACGATGACGCCCTGGGCGGTGGCGGCTTT
>SLQH01000386.1 GCA_007131555.1 Planctomycetota bacterium
GCCCGCAGTTGGCTGACGCCGATCACAGCGGTCTTCGCCGGTCGCCGCCTGAGTGCCGAGGACTACCTGACCCTGGTCGACCACACCGGCCGACAGATGCACACCGGCAAGAAGGGCGCGATCCCGCCCCATCTGGCAGCAATCCTGCGCCGTCTCGACCACGACCCGCAGACCTGGTGCGAGACCATGGCTCGCCCCCGCTCGCTGCTGGGCAGCGCCCTGGGCACAGCCGCCAGCCTAGCCCAAGAGGCCACCCGCCGAGCGGGCCGCTGGGTGCAGGCCCGCTGCGCGTTGTTTCGACGTGCGGGCCCGGGCGCTGCATGCGATTGATGTCAGGGGAGGCGCACCTCAAGAGGTAGCGTGCTTCCTTGATGGTCAGTCGCATTGCACTGTCCTGTCAAGAAGCGCTTGGGCATGGTTATTGGTTAAACGGAATCCTTGTTTGGCGCCTCCTTTTGGTCAAAGGCCGTTGAGGCTGAATGGTTCATCTAGTCGCATATTAAAAGTAGCCTGTCCCCATTCAAAAAAGGCTCCTGGCTGGAGGCGACAGGCCCTTGGCCGCCGGCGATTGGCTGACATGATGGCCGGGGCGCGGTGCTGTGCGCTCAGGCGAAAGGGATGGTTGGGCATGATCCTGGTGATCGACAACTACGACAGCTTCACCTTCAATCTGGTCCAGTACCTGTGGGAGCTGGCGGTTGAGGTCACGGTGGTGCGCAACGATGAATTGTCGGTCGATGAGGCTCTGACCACCGCTCCCGAGCGGATCCTGATCTCGCCTGGTCCCTGTACTCCTGATGAGGCTGGGATCAGTGTAGCCCTGGTGCAGCGCTGCGCCGAGCTGGGCCTGCCGGTGCTGGGGGTCTGTCTGGGGCATCAGGCGATTGGCCAGGCTTTTGGCGGCCAGGTGATCCGGGCGCCGCGCCTGATGCATGGCAAGACCAGTCTCATCGAGCATGATGGGCGCGGGATCTTTGCCGGTCTGCCCAGTCCCTACACCGCCACCCGCTATCACAGTCTGATGGTGGCCGAGCCTCTGCCGGAGGTCCTGGAGGCCACGGCCTGGAGCGCCGATCAGCGCGAGCTGATGGGTCTGCGCCATCGCCATCTGCCGATCCACGGGGTCCAGTTCCATCCTGAAAGCTTCCTGACCGAGCATGGTCATGATCTGTTGCGCAATTTTCTGGCCATGGAAAGGGGAGCCTGATGTCGGTGGTGGTGGCCTGTGGGGATGCGGCGATTGTCGCCGGACGCGGTGCGAGGTCGCCATCAGGGCCTGAGACGGTCCCGGTGGCGGCAGTCCTGCCGCCCCTGGTCGAGACCCTGGACAGCGAGGCTGTGCGGGCTTCCCTGGAGGCCCAGATGGCAGCCATGGGCGGCGAGGATGACCTGGTCCCGGATACCGTCGATCTGCCGCCCACCGAGTTGCGGGGGGTCATTGAGAGCTTGCTGTTTGTCGGGACTAGGCCGATCAGCGTCGAGCGTCTATGCCGCTTGTTGCCGGGCGCTCAGGTGAGCTACATCGAGGGCTTTCTCGCTGGACTGGCCGAACGCTACCGTCGCGAGCGCCGGGGCTGGTCCTTGCGGGCCATCGGCAACGGCTGGCAACTGCTCACCAATCCCGACTTTCATGCCTGGGTGCGCCAGATCGACCGCAAGGAGCTGCCTAGCCGCCTGAGCCGCAGCGCCATGGAGACCCTGGCCATCATCGCCTACAAGCAACCGGTGACCCGCGGTGAGATCGAGGACATCCGCGGAGTCCAGAGCGGAGCCATGGTCCGCCAATTGATGGATCTCAAGCTGGTGCGGGTAGTTGATCGGGCCGAGGACCTGCTGGGGCGGCCGATGCGCTATGGTACCACTGAGGTCTTCCTTGATCGTTTCAATCTGGCCTCGGTCGAGGACCTGCCGCGAGGCCATGAGCTGGGGTGATGACCACATGGATCGTCTCCAGGATTGTCTCCAGATGACGGCCCTGGGGCGCGGCTGCTTGGGCAGGAGGTCTTGGTGATGGGCGTGCGGATGTGGGCCTGGGGTTTGGGTGGGGCCGTGATCGTAGCCCTGGCGAGCTATGTGTTCTGGCCGGTATCGGCCCAGGATTCGCATCGTGTCCTGCGTCATTGGCCGGAGGATGCCATCCTGCGCCTACAGCGTGATGATCTGCATCAGGAACTGGCCGATGGCAGGCTGCTGGTCAATGGCCTGTCGCGTCCGCTAGCGGCCGAGGCCGTTGACACTGTGCGGCGGCGCTGGTTGGCCTTGCGTTGGCAGGAGCGCATTGAAGGGCTGGCGGCTGATGAGCTGCCGGCCTACGGCATCGATGGGCGGCGGCGCTTGGAGCTGTCCGGCCAGCTCTGGCAATGGGGCCAACGTCGTGATGTCACCTGGGTCCATGATGGCCATGACAATGTGTTGTACGCGGTGGGCGACGCAGGGCTGGCCAGGGTCCTGGACCGGGTGGCAGGGCGGCTTGATCGTCCGGTCCTGATCACGGCTGGTCTGCAGGGCCGGGTGGCGGTCAATGATCGGGCCGTGGTGTGGAGCCGAGGGGCCGGGTGGCGGGCCGAAGAGGCCGTGTGGAAACCGGCCTTTGATGGTCGGGTGGCGCGCTTGGATGACCTGCTCAGGGATATCCACCTGAGCGATCTGACCGGCGTTGAGGTCCCCGCCGAGGCCTCCACGAAGCTCCGCATTGCTCTTGGTCCTTCTGCTGATCCGGCAGCCCATATCGTTTTCAGTGGCCAAGATGGCATCGTTTGGGTGGCGGTAGACGATCTCCCGGCGCAAGTGCTTGAGGCCTCCCTGTGGCAGGACTTGAAGGATGTTGCTGAGGCCTGGGCCGAGGATCGACTCTTTGACATTGCCGTGCCATTCGTGGAACAGCCCTTACGCACGATCATCGTGGAACGGGGCGGCGCCCACGTGCTGAGCCTGGAGTTCAACGATCTGCTCGATCATGACGACATCCGCTCGCGGTGGAACGTTCTCTGGTCGGGTGGTATGGCCCAGGGCGACGAGGCCTTGGGAGAGCGCTGGTTGGCGGCCCTCAACAACATCCCTCTGCGGTCGGTGGTGGCTGATGAGGCCCTGCGTGACCCTCCCGATAGCGACCATCCCCAGGCTGTGACCCTTCGTCTCAGTGGCCTGCACATGGACGATACCTGGTTGCATATCGATGGTGATGTCGTGACAGCTCCCGGCTATCGCGGTCAGGCCGAGAGGATTCCCGACCTGTTGACCGGGGCGGTTCTGGCCGACTGCCTTGATCCTCACCTGCTCCGGGTTGAACCGGAACGCATCGAGATCCTGCAGCGGGTGGAGGTGGTCGATGAGGGTCAGCGTACGGCTACGGTGCTGCGTCAGGTCGATGGCCTGTGGCAGCAGGTGGCGGTCGTGGAGCAGGAAGGTGAGCGTCAGCGCCAGCCGCCGGTGGCGGTCGACCCGCTGGTGGTTGAGCGCCTGCATCGGGTCCTGTTGCGCAGTCCGGTGCGACCCCTGGGGATGGCCGATGCGGCTGACCGTTCGATCGGCGCCCTGCCTGGCGATCGCCAGGTGCGGGTCGGCATCGCCGCCCTTGAACAGATCGACAGTCTTGATCGTGCCCGCCTTGAGGACACCCTGCCGCGCACCTGGGCCATCGCTCTGCGCCGGGTCGCTGAAGACGACGCCTGGCGTGGCGTGGTCGAGGACCAGGATCTGGTCTACCAGCTTGATGATGAACTGGTCGAGGAGCTGTTCGCGGCCAGCGATCGGCCTCTGGTACTGCCGATATTGCCAGCCCATATCCAGTCGGTGACGGTCTACGATCCGCCTCGTGATGAATCCGGCTATCGTCTGCGTCGCCATGGTGATGAGTGGCAGCTGGAGATCGAAGGGCGGCGGGAAGCGGCTGATGGTCGGGCTGTGCGGCGTTGGTTGCGGGCCCTGACCAATCTGGAATACGCTGCGCATGATTCCGGTGCCCCGGTCGTCGGGCGTGATGCGCAGCGGGCCACGGCCTTCATCACCGTCCAGGTGGCCGGCATAGAGGCTGCCGGTGAGACCTTCA
>SLQH01000455.1 GCA_007131555.1 Planctomycetota bacterium
ATGGCTTTTGTGACAGATGCGGAGCCTTCGTGCCTGACAACGATCACCGTAGCCAGATTGCCATGCATGATAGCCCCAAGACCCGGACTCGCCCCAAACCACCGCCCACCCCAAACCCACCACGGAGCACCGGGCCTTGGCCCGCGTGCCTACGCGTGGTTCTCATGGGTTCGTCATATGCCGGCCTGATCGGCGGCAAGACGCCCTTGCTACGGCTCGCAGATACCGCGACTCGTGACCCTGGGCAGCAACCCAGAACGCAAACGCAGTTCAACGATGGCGGCGACGCCCCGGCCTATATCCGCCTCAAACCTCTTAGTCCGCTAATGTACGCGGGCCAAGGCCCGGTACTCCGGGTAATGCTGCGGCTATGGCTTTTGTGACAGATGCGGAGCCTTCGTGCCTGACAACGATCACCGTAGCCAGATTGCCATGCATGATAGCCCCAAGACCCGGACTCGCCCCAAACCACCGCCCATCACAAAGTCATCACAGAGCACTGGGAACCACAGCATAAGGCCGTGACCACCACAGGGGCGATCACGGCCTTCAATACTTAAGGCAGCAGCCTCGTCTGTTATGGACAACTACTCCACGATGCCGGCGTCACGCTTCATCTGGGCGTCGATGGCCGCGTCCAGAGCCTGGAAGGCCTCCTCAGCCTTGATCTCGGCCCGGATGAAGGACCGACGCTGGGCTTCCTGTTGGGCCTGGGCCTTGACCTGGCGCTGCAGAACCTCGAGCTTGTCGGAATCGATCACCACCCACAGGTAGAGATCCTTGGTCTGGGGGTGCTCCCAGGCGCGACGGCTGGTGCTGCCCTGAATGACCTGGTCGGTCAGCTGACGGGACACGTTTTCAGACATCTCCATGGCCATACGGTTGGTATCGATGTCCTGACCTTCCTGGAAGATCTCGCCACCTTCGCGGAACCACTGGTTGTAGGCCGCCTGGACCCGGGTGGAAATGGTGCGTCCGAGTTCGACACGACCTTGGGCCAAAGCCCGGGCCCGGGTCTCAGCCATGCCGCCAAGACTGGGACGGGAAATGCCGACGGCACCAAACTGGCCATCGATGAACGGATTTTCAAACCAATCCGGGAACTCGACGCCGCTGATGACGGTCGGTTCAGGACGGCCACCGCCGCAGGACGCCACAGACACCATCAGGATGACTGCGGCACAGGTGATGAGGATACGCATGGACTGCTCCTTGGGTAAGGGGGTTACGGACAGTAGATGACGATAGGAAGTCATCATGCTAACAGGGTTACATACAGTGTAAAGGGAGCAACGCCGGGACGGCGTCTGCCCATGTCTCAACGGCACAACATGTCGATGATGCGCCCTTCGATATGGGTCGCCAGACTCGTGGCCAGACGATTCTGGAGATGGGTCTGGGCCACTTCCATGGCCTGGGACGCCGAACGCTCAGAGAGATCAATACCGCCGATCACCGAACCGGTGACCAGATCAATCAACTGGCCTCGTACCGCTCCGGTCAGCCGGTGATTGTTGCCAACCTGGGTGCTGCTGGTGGTCAGTTGCAGTTCAAGAGCCATCTGGGCCGCGCCCCCGGCCCGGACCACGTTCACCCCCTGGCCAGCCATGGCTTCGGCGAGACGAGGGTTGAGGGCCGCCATCGACTCATGATCGGGCAGGCGGATGCTGATCTGGTTGACCAGGTCGCGAATAAACTGCATGAGCTTGGCTACGTCGAAGTCCACAGGCGGCACCGTCCCGCTGGGATCGGCCACCCGCAATCGCCGGGCCACTTCTTCACGCTCAACGATCTTGGGCAACACATCGCGAGCCAACTGCGAGGCGGCTTGCAAAGGGCGATCACCAGCAGCATAGTTCTGATCAAGACGGGCAATCTCAGCATCAATCTCAGCCAAACGATTCCGCAATTGGGCGGCCCAGGCACTACGATCAAAGGCGATCAGGGCGTAGGTGCTGTTGGCAGCCCGTTCAATGCGTTCGACCGTGACCCCTGGCAGATCCTGTTGATCAACGGCCGTGACGATCTGATCACGCACCTGCGAGGTCATCCGAGCACTACGATTGCCACTGCTATCAGCGGTCTCATAGAATTGGTCGAGCATGGTGCGCTCACCCTGGACACTGACCTGGATCTGAGCCGACAACTCAGCCCGGCCATTGTCGATGGCAGCCTGACGGTTATCGCCGCGCGCCATGCCCACGGCATGCATCATGCCCGGCATACGCGGTGGACTGTCGGCCCACGATGGTGGGCGATCACCAGCACTGCTGGCAGCAGGTCGACTGGGGCCGCCAGCACCACCACAACCAACGCTGACGAGAGCCGTGAGCATGGTGATCACGACCAGGATGAACGATGCGGGTTTCATGGAGTCTCCTGTGACGGGGTTGATCTGGCCTCTTCCAAAGCGGCCAGTCGTTCAAGCAGATTGGTGACCACCTCGCCGCGCCCGGCGACCTCGGCCAGTGGACGGACATCCTCAGCGATGGCGCGGGCCTCAGCATAACGACCGGCCTGCACTTCGGCAACAAAAGCCTGAAGACGCTCCTGGACCGTCTCCTGCACCTGACGGCCAATGCGATCAGCCAGCAAGGAGCGCCAGGCTTCACGGCCTTCACCGATGGCGGCATCGCCCACCGGTAGATCAGCGAGAGCCTCTGCGGCGGCTCGCCACTGTCCGTTATCGTACTGCTCCTGGGCCTGTTCGAGGGCCTGATTCCAGGCCTCGACCTTGGCCTCCAGTTCGCTCTGTCTGGCCTGGGCAGGCTCAGCAAGCTCAGGGAAGGCCACCAATTGCGGCAGCAGCGTCTTGATCTCCTGATATCGTTCGGCTTGCCAACGCTCTTCCACCAACTGCCAAGCCGCCTCCTGACGACGGGTCAGGGCCTGGACCTGATCGGTGAAATCGGGATCCTCATCCAGAGACTGCCAGAGGGTCCTGGCCTGCTCGGCCCGCCGCTCGGCCAGGGCCTGGGTCAACTGCCCACGCAGCTGCTCCCGCTGCGCGGCGGCCTGACGCGCCTGCAAAGCCTGCAACTGCTCAGCCAGGGCGGCATGACGACCATGGGAATCAGGCAGATCGGCCAACAAGGCGACCGCCCGATCGGCATCCTCTGCGGCCAAGGCTTCGGCAACCTGACGAGCCTGGGCATCGGCCTGCTCCTGGGCCTCTCGCAAGGCCGTCAAAGATGCTGTCAAGGCCGCATGGCGGGCATGTGAGGATGGCAGGCCGGACAGCAACTCTGCGGCCCGGGCACTGTCTTCAGCCTCCAGGGCCTCGGCGACCTCAAGGGCCCGGCGGTCGGCCTCGGCCTGCCCTTGGCGCAGGGCATCGATCTGCTCGCTCCAGTGGTTGCGTTGGGGATGATCCTCTGGCACCGCCGCCAGGGCGGCCACGGCCTCTTCCAACTGGTCGTCGGCCAGGGCCTGTTCAAGGGTCTGGACCTGGGCCGCGATGACCGCGTGTTCCTCTTGGAGCCGGCGCAGATCTTCGCTCAGGGCGGCATATCGGGGATGATCATCGGACAGTCGGGCCAAGGCCTGCGCAGCCGCATCATGATCACCGGCAGCAAGGGTCTTGGCAATGGTATCGGCCAGATCGTCCGCAGCGTGAAGCGCATCCTGTTGTTGGCGCAGCTCAGTCAGAGTCTGGTTCAGCTCGCGATATCGCGGATGTTCCTCATCCAGGGCCGCCAGGGTCTGCGCTGCTGCGTCCAGGTCACTGCGGGCCAGGGCATCGGCAACGGCCTGGGCCTGGGCATCGCCCGCCGCTCGCGCCGCCTGAGTCCGCTGGAGCAGACCGAGCGAACTGGACAAGGCAGCATGGCGCGGATGATCGTCATCAAGACGCTCCAGGGCGGCCACAGCCCGTTCGACATCACCAACACCAATCGCCGCCGCGACATCATCGGCCAGGACATCAGCCTGGCTGGGCCCCTGATCCACCGGATCAGCAGGAGCAATAGGAGCAACCTCTACCGGATCAGGCCCCGCAGTCGTTATGGGATCGGGGTCCGTCTCAACTGACGTCGGCCCGGCCACCGGG
>SLQH01000498.1 GCA_007131555.1 Planctomycetota bacterium
ATCGGCATCGAGATGGCGACCCGGCGTCATGGCAGCCTGCCGTGGCTCAGTGCCGGGTTGGGCCAGGAAACCTCGCCCTTGCAAGAGGCCGGGGTGCAGGCCGGGGATCATCTGCTCGGGCTCAGGGCCCAGGCCGAGGATCCGGGTACGATCACGGTCTGCTTCGTGCGCGGTGGTCAGCGCCTGCTGCTGGCCGGCGATGACGATCTGTGGCGGGCCATGGATGATGACCATGAGCCGGGGGCCATGGCCAAGCTGTTCCTCTTCGCCCGGCCGCGCGTGCCCCTGTCGGTGCAACTGACCGGGGTCAGGGTCGAGGATGTCGCTGATGGCCGCCTGGAGCTGCGGCCAGCGCAGATCACGGCTGATGCCGCCCCGGTGTCGACCATCATCCTGGCCGAGCAGCCACCGGCGGTGGCCGCCCTGCTGGCCGAACTGGCAGCCGGTGACTGGATCCTGGCCAGCGATGCCCGCACTGCCGATGGCGCCCGGGCCCTGGAGATCGTGCGTGGCAGTGACGACCAGCAGCCGCGCAGCGGGACCATGGTCCTGCCGGATGGTGGCGTGGCCCTGGCCATGCAGCGTTATCGCAGCGCCCCCTATGAACTGGATGCCTGGTACCAGGGCTTCGGCGCCGCCTACGACGAGACCCGGCGGATCATCACCACCACCTTCGGCATGATCGGCCGCTTCTTCCGTTCGGCCGATGCCGGCGGCGTCGACGCCTCGCGTTCCCTGCAAGGCCCGATCGGCATCTTCCGCACCTTGCGGGCCGGGGTCGAGCATGCCGGGATCGCCGGTTTCCTGCGCATCATGGCCATCCTGGGCCTCAACCTCTTCCTCATCAACCTCCTGCCCCTGCCCATCGCTGATGGCGGCCGTCTGGTGTTCCTGGGCCTGGAGGTCATCATGCGCCGCCCGGTCCCGGTCAAGGTCCTCGACATCATCAACACCATCGGCCTGCTGGTGATCCTGATCCCCCTGATCATCTACGCCATCGGCCTTGATCTGCTGCGGGCCCTGGGTCTGCACTGATCCGGGACGAACCCGGCTGGATGGTGAACGGCCTCACGCAGAGAGTGCAGAGGCCCTGCGGGCGGTGGAAGAGGGCGATCCGGGGCTTGGAGCTATCATGCATGGCAATCTGGCTACGGTAATCGTTGTCAGGCACGAAGGCTCCGCATCTGTCACAGGCCGTGGCCCAAGCCGCATTATTACCCGGAGTACCGGGCCTTGGCCCGCGTACATTAGCGGGCGGAGAGGTTTGAGGCGGATATAGGCCGGGGCGGCGGCACCATCGTTGAGCTCTCGCTTGCGTGCGTCGTTGCCACCCATGATCACGAGTCGCGGGATCCACAGGCCGTATTATGGGCATCGTGCCGCCGCCCAAGCTGGGATTCGGCGAAAGCATGACCTCCACGCGGCGGCACGCGGGCCAAGGCCCGGTGCTCCGTGGTGGGTTTGGGGTGGGCGGTACTTACTGACGAGTCCGGAGCCGAAAAGGCCAAGCCAGGCAACGCATTAGTCCATTGCATACAGTCCCTACATCTGGCTGTCGGCCACGGTGGCCGATGGACAGGCTGCGGCCAGAGGACAGCGCTGGCAGCGCGCCTGGCGACGACACCAGGCGGCGGCGCAGTGGGCCAGTTGATGGGAGCGGCGGCGGCGTTCGGCTGGGGGGAAGCGTTCTTCAAGCGCGGCGCGAGCCGCGGCGACGTGGTTTTCAGCCCAGCCGAAACGGGCCGCCGCCTGGGCTCCGGCTGGAGTCAGGGTGATGATCGGGGCCTGGAAATGATCAGCCCACACCAGTTCACCCCGGCGGGGGCCGAGGCCCGGCAGACGGACCAGATCCTCACGTTGTGACGGCACCCGCCCACCATGACGCAGATGGATTGCCCGACCGGCCTCAATCAGGGCCCGAACCGTGGCCCGGCGATCGACCACCACCACCAGGAAGCGCTCCAGCACTCGCGGTTGCAGATCGACATAGGCCCGCGGACCGGCCAGATGCTCGGCCAACACCGCTGCCAGGTGACGGGCCCGATGAGCACTGGTGCCATCGGCCAGGATGGTGGCCACCACCATGTCCCAGGCCTCTGGCAGGGCATAGGGACAGGAGGCCTGTGGCCAATGCCCATCCCAGACCGCCGCCACCTCGGCCGTCTCCAGCGGTGGTCGAGGCCGGTGCGGTATGGAACCGGGAACAGGGCCAGTCATGAACGATTCCTTGGGCGTCATGTGACACTACTCATCCCAGAAGGCGGCACCAGACACGCTCACCGCCCGCAGGGCCTTGGCGATCCCTGCGTGGCCAGCGCGCGCCGAACACAGCCAGGCTGCACACCACACGACACCCTGAAGCTCCGGGCATCGTGCTGCCGGCAGGCTTCAGGGCGTACCGTCGTCCCAGGCCCAGCTGCCGTCGCCCTCGATACGACGGGTATAGCGCAGATCATCGCCGTCATAGGTCGGGGTGCCGAGCTGGGAACGGATGGTGATCTGTCTGGTCCAGCGCCGACCATGGGTCACGGCGTTGTCGATCTCAAAGATCAGGGGATCGCCGAAACCATCGATGATGTGCTCCATCTCGCCGAGTGCCGTCACCGGACGAGGCGGATCACCGGTCATGGACATCTCGGGACGCAATTCCATATAGGGATCGCTATCGGCCATCAGTCGCCGGACATAGAGGAACTGGGCCGGCGCAGCAGCGAAATCTGAATCATCTTCGCTTGCCTCTTCATCGCCAACATCACCAAGCACCGCCCAATCACGCAGATACCAGTCGATAGCCATGCCCACCTGGGCCATGCGATGACGGGTCGACTCGATCCGCTGGCGCCGGATCAGACTGCCCAGGACCGGAGTCAGGATGGCCGCCAGCAGGGCGATGATGCCGATCACCACCATCAGTTCGATCAGGGTGAAGCCGGAGCGACCGGTCTGGTCAGACCACGCCAGGGAGCGCCGTGCGTCATTCATCCTCGACTCCTCCCCGGGTCCAACTACGGATATCGTCGTTGGCTCGATCACTGTATTCACCGAAGGGATCGGACAGGGTATCGCGCCCCGTCGACCAGACACCATAGCCGGTAGACCCGAACAACTGGTCATCATAGGCGATCCGCAGGGGCTGACCCCAGGCATCGATGACCTCCCCTTTGTCGTTGACCATGTCGGCTGGCATCCCGGTCATGTAGGCGAAACCCCGATACCAGGATGGGGCGAACTGGGCCAGATCAGTGCCAGCCTCAGCCATGGCCGGATTCCCATCGATGATCAGGGCATCGCTGCTGGTCGACATGGTGATGACCTGGGTCCGATTCTGGTCTGGCGTCTGTTGGATCTCGAAATCCAGATCCCACCAGCGCCGGATCGCACCAGTGGTCAACTCCACCACCGGCGAGGGTGCCTGCAAGGCGTAGCCCTCGATCCCCACCACCACGGCATCAACAGTCATCCGGGTACGTTGCTCTTCACCGCGCCTGATGACCTGCATGAATACGGTATACGACAAGGCGGCCAAAGCGGCGATGATCATCACCACAATGATCATCTCTATCAGAGTGAAGCCCGACCGATCACCAGACTTCCTGGATGGCTGATGACCGCACGGCATCGTCTCAAGCATGGTAGGCATCATGACTCCTTGGCATCAGTATACCATGACACGCATCAAGCACAAATCGATCCTGACTGATGTCAGAGCCGGCATATCAACCGCATATCTGTCTATAGCGTCTATCAATAAGCCTATAGACCAAGACAACCAGCGTCGCCGGACAGCCCCCATCACACCATCATCGACTCATCATCAGTTGATGAAATCAGTTTCAATTGGGCTGGAGCCTGTAAGGAATAGACTGACACATCGTGTTGCCTGGGCATTTTCAATCCCGGACTCGCCAGCAAGCACTGCCCATCACACAACCACCACGGAGCACCGGGCCTTGGCCCGCGTGCAGCCGCGTGGAGGTCATGCTTTCGCCGAATCCCAGCTTGGGCGTCGGCATGATGCCCATAATACGGCCTGTGGATCCCGC
>SLQH01000155.1 GCA_007131555.1 Planctomycetota bacterium
CCCGCCGAGCCGCGGATGCCATGGGCGCGGAGTTGATCAGCGAGTTGATCGGGAGGCCCCAGGGACCTGATGCAGTCTTGGCGGGCGGCCTCCACGGCGGCTGCCAGGGTGGCATCGTCATCCAGTTGACTGGCCGGAGGCGGCATGATCTGGTCGCGGGCGATGCCGGTCTGGCGGCATATGGCCTGGGCGGTGCGCCGAATCCGGGCCGGGTCAAGGTCGGGCAGGTCGGCATGGCACATGATCCAGTCGTCGACCAGATGATCGATGATTCGGCGGTGATCGCTGACCAGTTCGGCTTCGGGGTCGCAGGCCAGTTCCAGGGCCTGGCTGTCAAGCAGACGCTGACAGAAACCGTGGATGGTGCTGATCGGGGCGGTGTCAAAGCCGCTCAGGGTCCGGCCCAGGCCTTGCTTGAGTTGTTCGTCGCTCAGCCGGCCCTGCTGACGCAGATGCTCGATAACGGCCACGGCCGCCTGATTGGCGCAGGGCAGGCCGAGGAGATGGTCGCGGGCGGCGGTGGCGATGGCCAGCAGGCGGTCGCGCAGTTCAGCGGTGGCGGCTTCGGTGAAGGTGTTGACCAGGATCGATTCGACCGGCAGATCCTGGTCCAGGATCAGGCGCAGCCACAGGATGCTGATGCTGTAGGTCTTGCCGGTACCGGCGCTGGCGGCAATGCTCCAGAAGCCGTCGAGGTCCTGTTGGAGTGGGTCAAAGCTGCCGGTCATGGCCGAGACTCCGGGTCTTGGCTGATGCGGCAGGCATGGTGGATCTCGGCCAGGGCCATCAGCAGGGCCTGGCTGCAGGTCCGGTCAGGGTGGGCTATCCGCCGCCATCGCTCGGCCGCGGCGCCGCTGCTCGGCAAAGCCTGGGCGAGGGGGTCGGCGAGGCCCCGGAAACACAGACGATGGATGGTGCTGCCGGCACTGGCCGCCGGTCCATGGAAGCTGCTGCCCTCGTGCCAGGCCTGGGCGGCCTTGTCCAGATCTGGAGCGGGCAGGGCTTCGTTCTGCTCAGCGGCTTGGCGCAGGCGACGACCGTAGGCTTTGTCGAAGACCTCCTTGTCGCAGGCCACCGGCAGGCAGCGGACGGCCTCGACCAGGGCGCAGCAACGCCGCAGCAGGTGGCGGCGCAGGCCTTGATTGGGCGGCAGGCGTAGGAGCCAGATGCCATCGGGCACGAACAGCCGGACCGTGTCCAGGTCGCGCAGCAAGGCCCTGATGATCAGCAGCAGGTCCTTGTGGGGGGCGCTGTCCTTGTTGGTGCTGGCCGACAGGCAGCAGGCCCGGCCCTCATCATCAAAAAACCAGTGGATGCTGTCATCATGAGTGCAGGTCAGGTGCCAGGGACCGCCATCATCCCCGGCGGCAAGGACCAGGGCCGGTGGCAGGGGCATGATCCGGGCCTGTTCGGGGAGCTGGGGCAGGGTCGCCACGACAGGCTCCCAGAGGGCCGTTCCCAGCCTGCCGGGGGGCAGATCGCCGGCGCAGTCGAGGCGCTCATGGAGGGCTTGCAGGGCCTCAGATCGGGCCGGGCTCGGGTGGGCGAGCAGCTGCCCCATGATCTGGCGCCGCAGGTCCCATTGCTCTAGCGCATCCAGTTGCAGGCGATCATCGCTGGACAGGGGCTCTTCGATCTCCGGCGCCAGCAGGCCGCAGCGCCGCAGGAACAGGCGGCAGGGAGCCCGGATCAGGTCCAACAGGTCGCGCTCGGTGATGCCGCTTTCGCCATCGCGGGGCGGCAGGTTGATGCTCCACAGGCCCGGCAGGGGGGTGGTGGTCTGGGCGTGCAGGGCCAGGGCCAGGCGATGTTCATCGGCCAGCAGGCTGCGCCCATGGCGCGGGCCATGATGGGCGCTGGGACTGAAGCCGTTGAGGCCATGGGCGAGATGAATGGCCCCGGCTGGCAGTCCGGATCCGGCCTGGTAACGGTGCTGATCAGCGCCGCAATTGCGGGCTACCGTCAGGAGGTCGGCAAGCGGGGTCGACGGCGGCAGGGGACGATCATCATGCATGCTGCCGCCGGCATAGGTCAGGACCAGGCGGCGGCCGGTGGCCATCAGGCTCAGCAGGAGATGATGGCGGTCATCATGACGACGGTTGGGGTCACCAGGGCGCGGTTGATGCCGCAGGGGATGCCATTGGGGTAGTTGGGCCCGAGCCGGGAAGCTGGCATCAGCCAGCCCGCAGATCACGGTCATGGCGGCCGGGGTGCCGGCGTAGTGGCCCAGGGCGGCCACGGTGATGCCGCCGCGACCGATGGTCTGGCGTTCGGCCTGCTCATCCAGCACCGGGCCCAGGAGGCGACGGAAGGCCTCGGCGTCCACCAGGGTCGCGCCGAGGCCTGGGGCCTGGCAGCGGCGCGTGAGGTTGGTGAGGATCTCGTCGCGTTCCCGGGCCTGGTCGGGCCCATCAGGGGCCAGGCAGCGCTCGATCAAGTGGGCACAGCGTTGGCCCCAGTCCTCCGGGCTGTGGGTTGTCTGCCACCACGATCGTTCCTCTTCAATGACGGCGGCCCAGTCGGCCAGGCGGGCCAGGACGTCGATCTGCAGGCCCCCGGCCCGATCCAGGGGGGCGGTTGAGGCCACCACCGTATCGCGCTGGGAGGGTTCAACGGTGGCTCCCAGGGCCAGGCGGCGCAGACTGCCGGCCAGACTCCAGCGCTCGTCGACGGCTGAGTCATGGCCCTGGATCCGCGCCCGATCGCGACCATCACTGCCCCAGCAAAAGCCGGCATCGGCCAGCCAGGTCATGACCTGATCGCTGTCGTCCAGGCCAAAGGCCCGGGCGATGGCCGCCTGGCTCAGGCAGGCGTGCACGGTCTCCTGATCAAGACGGCCGGTGATGGCATCCAGCAGGCAGGTGATGGCCATGGCGCTGGGGGCAGGGATGGTGCCGCCAAGTTTGAGCAGGCGCAGGGGCAGCCGGGCATTGGGCTCGGCCGCTCCCTGAAAGGCCGCCGTCACCAGAGGAGCGTGGCTGGTGGGGTCGGCCAGCAGGACCAGGATGTCATCGAGGGCCAGGTCCGGGTCCTGGTCGAGGGCGGCGAGGATGCGGTCTCGGGCCACCTCTAGTTCACGCAGTGGTCCACGGCAGGCATGGACCGTGAAGGAGTCATCATCGGAGGCGATGGTCGGCCAGGTCGGCAATGGCTCGCCATCGGCCTGACAGCAGTGTTGGAGGCGCTCAAGCAGGGTTATCGGGGCTGCGCCGGAAGGCGGATGGGGATCGGGCGCGAACAGTTCGTGATCGATGGCCTGATTGTGCAGTTCTTGCAGACGACGACCAAAGAGCGGCAAGAGCGGACCGATGCCTTCCTGGTCATCCTCCCAGGTCTCGGCGACCCGGCGTCCGGTGCGTTGATCTCCCCAGAAGACGGTGGCCGGTTCAAGGCCGCTGAGATGGAAATGCCCTGGCGGGTAGACCGCGCGCAGATTGAGCAGATGGCGCAGCTCCAGGGCCGGCAGCCCCCCATCAAGGGCGATCCACAGATGCGGGAGCTCACCGCGCCGGCGGCGGCTGTCGCACCAGGCGCGGGCCGCCGCCTGATAGCGGGCATCATCGAACGCGGCCAGATGGTCGGCCAGCAGGGGGGCGATATCAGGATCTTCGATCAGGCAGCGGATCGGATGATCTGCTGGCAAGCAGTCGCCGGGCAATCGGCACAGCAGGGCATCATCTACAGCCTGGGCCAGCCGTCGGGCCCAGGCCAGACGACGGCCATCAATGCTCGACTGCGTGGGCGGGGGCAGAAGCCCCCCTAGATCCTGGGTCTGGGCAGCGATGGCCAGGGCCAGATGGTCGATGGATACCGAGGTCCGTCCCGGTTCACTGACCGGCGTCTCCAAGGCGGTACGCAGGCGCACATGGCGGGTCAGCGAGCAGATGCCATGGCGACGAGCGCAATGGCGTTGCCACCACTCGGCTGGCCCCGGCCGGGGCAGGATCAGCCAATGCCGGGCCCGCGGATCGCAGACCTCAGCCATGTCCGCCGCAAGTCCGCTCAGCAGTGCCAGAGGATCGCGGGCGGCGCTCATGACAGAC
>SLQH01000198.1 GCA_007131555.1 Planctomycetota bacterium
CCATGGCTGGATAGGGTACCGGCCCGGCCCCAGGATGATCAGACAGGACCGCCAAAACCCGCACCAGACGGGCATCACGGGGAGCCGGCTCCACAGCGCTGCATCCCAAGGCGGTCATATGCTGATACCAGATGGACAAGAAATTGGCCAGGGCGGCGTCACGCCGCCAACGTTGGACCAGATCGACCGCCGGCTGCTCCCAATCGCCCGCCTCAACCCCTGCCACCACGGCCATGGCCGCGCCCTCCAGGGCCTCCCAGCCCACGCCACGGTCAACCAGGGGCAGCTGGCCACGCAGCAAGGGTCGCCCGTGGGCCCAGGCGGCGACAAAGCGCAGCGACAAGAGGTGACTGTCATCACTGAAACGCTGGCTCCGTCGCAAACCCGGCGGCAACACCGCCCAGTCTCCAGGCCGCAGTTTCAGACCACCACCAGCATGACGGACCTCGGCCTCCCCCTGGCGCAGATGCCATAGAGCCCATATGTCATCATCAACCATGGGCCAGTAGCGACGCTCCGGAACGGGGCCGTCATAGGCGCCACAGAGAGCGATATCGACCGGTTCGCGAGCATCGAAGGTCGGCAATAACGGGGCATTGTTGCTGGTCATGATCACAATATGCTATTTCATGGGCAATCACAACCAGTCTTCCCGCTTGGTCCCGGCAAGAACGGTGCGATACTCAAGGGCACATCACGCATCCCAGGAGCCGCCCATGACCAGCACCACCGTTCCCATCATCGCCGATGTCGACATCCTCATCATCGGCGGCAGCAGCGCCGCTGTCGCCTGCGCGGTGGCTGCAGCCCGCAGTGGGGCCCGGGTCCTGATCGCCGGCAGCCGCCCCTATCTGGGTGATGACATCTGTGCCCATTGGCGCCTGTGGCCCCAGCAGACCCCGACCAGTGGCCTGGGGCGTCAGGTCTTCGCCCAGAACTCCCCCAGCCCGATGCATATCAAGCGCTGCCTGGAACAGGCGGTCATCGGGGCCGGAGCCGAACTGCTGCTCAACTGCCAATCGGCCACCGTCCTGCGCGACGATGCCGGACGCCTGGCAGGCGCAGTGATCGCCAATCGCCTGGGACTGCATGCCGTGCGGGCCCGCCAGGTCGTCGATGCCAGCTGGCGAGGCTTGGTGGCGCGCCAGGCGGGAGCAGCCTTCTGTCCGATGCCAAGCTCCAGGCAAGCGGTGTCCCGGACCCTGGTGGGAGCCCCAGCCCTTGATCTGCCAGGAGTCACGGCCACCACCATCGCCACCATTCCAATCCGGGGCCGCGATCCCCAGCCGGTGGTCCGCTACGACTTCCTGGCCGATCTCAAAGATGGCTCACCAGCCGCCATGGCCCGAGCCGAGATCCAGGCCCGGCGCGACATCTGGAGCCCCCAACAGACCATGGCCAGCGAACAGCTCTGGTATGTCCCTGCCGACAGCCTGTGTCCGGGTCCCAGGCATTGTCCGACCTGGCTCGGCCCAGCCCAGATGCCGCTGGACTGCCTGGAGGTGGAAGCCGGCCTGCATCTGCTCTCCCCCTCTGCCGACCTGGCTCGGGAGGCGGTTGTCGAACTGCTTGCCCCACCAGCCTTCATGGCTGTCGGAGAACGCCTCGGCAAGGCCCTGGCCGCAGATCACAGTCAACCTGGCCAGGGTCTGCATGGCGGCTGGAACGGCACCGGCTCATCACGACACAAACAGGTGCGCTTCACCGGCACCGACCTGCGCGGCGCCCAACATCAGGGCGACGGGGTCGAGATAGACCTTGCCGGGCTGCCAGTGCTTGGCCGTTACGATGTGGTGGTGGCGGGCGGCGGCACCGCTGGAGCCCCGGCCGGCATCGGCGCCGCCCGAGCCGGCGCCTCAACCCTGGTCATCGAGCAGCATTACGATCTCGGCGGGGTCGGCACCATCGGCCTGATCGGCCGCTATTACCATGGCAATCGGGTCGGATTCACCGCCGAGGTCGATGCCGGGGTCGATGATATTCAGGGCTTTGCCGCCGCCGATCACCGTGGCACATGGAGCGTGGAGGCCAAGCAGTCCTGGTATCTGCGCCAACTGGATCAGGCAGGAGCCGACATATGGTTGCGTACAGCCACCTGCGGCGCCCTGGTCAACGACCAGCGGGTGTGCGGAGTGGTGGTCGCAGGACCAGACGGGCTGGGCCTGATTGAGGCCGGGGCAGTGGTCGATGCCAGCGGCGCAGCCGATGTGGCGGCCAGCGCCGGAGCCGCTTGCGTGATCAGCGGCCTGGACGAACCAGCCGTCCAGGGCACCGGCCTGTCACCGCGCACTCCAGGAGTCGGCTACGAGAACAGCGATCACACCTTCAGCGACGACAGCGACCTGCTCGACACCAGCGCCGCCCTGGTCGCGGCCAAGGTCACCTTCCGTTCCCACTTCGATCTGGCCCAACTGGTCGACAGCCGGGAACGACGCCAGATCATCGGTGATGTGATCCTTGATCCGGTCGATTTCCTGGCTGGGCGGCGCTATCCTGACAGCATCTGCCTGGCCAAATCCAATTTCGACAGCCATGGCTTCACCATCCACCCCCTGTTCATGGCCTTGCCACCCGACACGACCGGCCTTGAGGCCTATGTCCCCTTGCGCTGTCTCTTGCCACGCGAGCTTGACGGCATCCTGGTCACCGGCCTGGCGGTTTCCTGCCAGCGTGACGCCCTACCGGTCATCCGCATGCAGCCGGACGTCCAGAATCAAGGCTACGCCGCTGGCCGCATCGCCGCCCTGGGCGCTGACGGCCAGAGCCTGCGAGACATCGACCTGCGCAGCGTACAGCGTCATCTGGTCGAGATCGGCAACCTGCCGGACAACGTCCTTGACGATGACGACAATTTCCCGCTGTCCCACGACACGGTGCAGGCGGCAATTGCCGATGCCTGCGCCGATCATCGCAGTCTGGCCATCGTCTTCAGCCGTCCGGACGAGGCCCGGCCCCTGCTCGCCACCGCCCTCGACCAGACCACCGACAGCAGGACCAGATGTCATCTGGCAACGGTCCTGGGCCTGCTGGGTGATGGTCATGGCGGTGAGACCCTGGCCGATGCCCTGAGCGATGATGGCTGGGATGTCGGCTGGAACTACCGGGGCATGGGCCAGTTCGGCTACAGCCTGAGCCGGATCGATGCCCAACTCATCGCCCTGGCCCGCAGCGGTCATGACCGAGCGGCAGAACTGCTGACCCGTTATGCCGATGATCTGGGCGCCGATCCCGAACTGAGTCACTGCCGGGCCCTGGCCCTGGCCGTCGACCATCTGCCATCGCCCAGCAGGGCCGGATGCATGCCAGCCCTGACCCGACTGCTACAATTGGTCGGCGCAGACAGCCATGCCATGCCCACCATCCTGGCCTGTCAGCAGCATGGCACCGATGCCATCAACGAGAATCAGGTCCGCAATCGCTCCCTGCGCGCACTCTACCTGGCCCGCGCCCTGTGGCGCTGTGGCGAGCACGACGGCTGCGCCGCCACAGTCCTCACAGCCTATGCCAACGATGTACGGGCCCCCCTGGCCCGCCAGGCCCGCATGCTGCTGGACGAAGGCTGACCCTAGGAGCCTGTAAGGGATAGCGACCGAAATGGCCCAGCTAGGCGACGTGCCTATCGATCCCCTACAGACCTCCAGGATCGCCGCATTATTACCCGGAGTACCGGGCCTTGGCCCGTGTACATTGGCGGGCGAAGATTCTTGAGACGGACATAGGCCAGGGCGGCGGCACCATGTAGCAATATGCTTGCGTTCATCATCGCTGTGAATGATCATGAGGCGCGGGATCCACGGGCCGTATGACGGATATCATGGCGACGTCCAGGCTGGTCTTCGACGAAAGCATGGCAGCCGCGCGTCGGCACGCGGGCCAAGGCCCGGTGCTCCGTGGTGGTTTTGTGATCGGCGGTGGTTTTGGGGTAGGGCTGGAGGGTGGTGGACGGATGCCGTGGGTGATTGATGAAAGGGATCTGGTATTTGGTGGTGGAACGGCGGGCTGAAGCC
>SLQH01000338.1 GCA_007131555.1 Planctomycetota bacterium
CGCCTGAAATGTTCCAGGCGCTATCAACGCCCAGCGCCCCACACGGAGCACCGGGCCTTGGCCCGTGTGCATTGGCGCGGTTGCCATGTGTTCGTCAAGTGCCATCCTGATCGTCGGCAGGACATCTGTGCTACGGCTCGCAGACACCGCGCCTCGTGACCATGGCTGCCAACCAAGTGCGCAAGCGGGATACGGCGATGATAGCGACGCTCCGGCCTATAGCGGTCTCAAGGGCCAAGGCTCGGTGTTAATCCGAAATCCGCTGTTGAACGATGAATGTGGATATAGGGCCGCTGTCCAAGCAGATATACGCACCCAGAAGGAGTTCACCTTCTGGGTGAAAGTGTACATCTGTCCATATCGCTTTGTACAGCAACCCTAAGCCCTACAGCCGGATTTAAGTTTACTGACCAGTCCGGAGCCAGAAGTCTTCACCAGAGCTACTCAAACATGCTCGGTCGCTATTCCTTACAGGCTCCAAGCGTCCATTTCAGATCGTGGCCGGCCCGCAAGGGGATGAGGCCGTTGATCTGGGCGGGGATGCGGCTGGGCCGGCGTTGGAGGCTGATGCGGCCTTGGGCTGGCGGCAGGTCGTAGAAGGCGGCGCCGCGGGTGGTGGCGAAGGCGGGCAGTTGATCCAGACAGCCGAGGGTGTCGAAGATGTCAGCCAGCAGGGGGGCCAGGATGGGGGCCGTGAAGATGCCGGCAGCCGGCTGGTTACCAGCTTTGGCGGCGGCCGGGTGGGGGGCCGAGTCGGACCCCAGGAAGTAGCGGGGATCGCCCGAGGCCACCACGGCCTGGAGGGCGGCCCGATCGGCGGCGGTCTTGGCCACCGGCTTGCAGTAGCTGTGGGGGTCGGTCTGCCAGTCGTCAGCAGTCAGCAGCAGATGGTGGGGGGTGATGGTGGCGGCCACGGTCGGTCCCAGATCGGCCAGGGTGCTGATGGCGGCGGCGCTGGTGGCGTGCTCGAAGATGATGCGCAATCGCGGGAAGCGTTGATGCAGGGCCACCAGTTGGGGCAGGAAGGCCTGTTCGGCGTTCATGCGGTCGATGCCTTGGGCCGGGTCGTCGGGGGCTTCGCCATGCAGGGAGACGATCAGGCCTTCATCCTGGGCGGCAGCGCAGGCCTCGGCGCACTCGCTCAGGCTGCCGGTCAGGCTGCTGTTGGTGGTCACGCCGTGGGGGTACCACTTGAGGACCCGGATACCGGCCGCGGCGGCGGCCCGCACGGCGCTCCGGTCAAGGCCGGGATGCAGACAGATGCTCATCAAGTAGTCGAGGCGCGGCTCGATGGCCTGGAGTGCGGCGCGGTAGGCCAGCACGGCCTCGACCGTGGTCAGGGCTGGGCGCAGGTTGGGCATGACCAGCACCCGTCCGGCCCCACCGGTCCAGGTCAGGGGAGCCACCTGGGCGGCCAGGGCGTCCTGGCGCAGGTGGACATGGAGGTCATCAAGGCGGGGGAGGGTCAGGGTGTCGGGCATGGGATTGGGTGGCAGCAATTGCAGTGGTGAAGGCCTTGCAGGCTCCTAGGGCTCTGGCGCCGAGGCGCAGGCGCGGAGCTGGCCCGAAGGGGTGGTGGGCGGATACAATCGCCATAGCGCGATCCGCCCACATCTGAATCTGTGACAGATTCAGAAGAACCGACAAAGCCAGGACCAGTAGGGGCGAAGCCCCTGAGAAAATGATGATCAACCGACGAAGAGAGCGTACAGGACTCCGGCCAGGCCAAGTCCGGCCAGGATGAAAGCCGGCAAACGGGGCATGTTGCCGTCCTTCTCCATGGCCTGACCGAACATGAAGAATACCAGAGGGTGGACCAGGAAGGGCATGGAGAAGACGAAGGGGATCAGTTCAGCGGCGTCCGAGCCGAACATCCCGCCCTGGGTGGCGGCAAAGAGGCCGAAGTGGGAGATGCCCGATGAGGCCGCCATGGCCCCGAAGCCCAGGGAGACGCCGCCGAGATGCAGCAGTACGAAGCTGCCGAACACGGCACATATCTGCCAGCCGAAGGAGAACTGCATCAGCCCCTTGACCTCGGCGGCGTCATTGCCATTGGCCCGGCTCATGGTGCGCAGGGACCAGGCGGTGACGCTTATGCCGATGAGGACGATCAGCAGAGCCGGCCACAGCAGCAACGCACCACGATCAGCGCTCATGGCCAGGATGGTGAAGACGAAGATATGCCCGAAGAAGGGGACGTTGATCATGATCGGGGCCCGCAGGGCCGAAATCGGCCCCAGGTCACCCGCTGTGCAGGCCCCAGTCAGGCCGGAGTGCGACAGCGAACCGGCCATGCCGGGGGCCAGGTTGCGGGCCTGGGCGGTGCGTCCCAGCAGCATCAGCAGGGCGATGCCGCCGAACATCCAGAACATCTGGCCGAAGAAGCCGTAGGCCAGGATGGCATTGATGCCCTCAATGGCGAAGGCGTCTCCAATCCGTGAACCGCCGATCATGAAGGTTGCTGCCAGCACCACGGGGATGCCAGCAAACAGCAGGGCGCGGATGGTGGGGCCGAAGCGCCAGCGATAGAGCAGGGCCCCCAGGCCGGAGGCCAGGATCATGCAGAAGAAGATCTGGGGTAGGGCGATCAGGGGTTCGACCCACAAGGCGATGGACCGAGAGCCCAGCAGAATGGCCACAATCGACGCGACCTCAATCAGGCCCATGACGATATAACGGCGTTTGTTGGCCACCCGCGCCTTGTGGTCGATGAGGATGACCGAGATGATCAGGCCAAGGTAGGCGATCAGGGGATAGAAGCGCCCCAACTCGCCGCTGTCGTCGCCCAGCAGGGTCCGGTACAGGGCTTCAATGCCGATCAGCAGGAAGAACGAGCGGATGATGAAGATCAGCTGGGTCCGGCCGGTGCCCAACACCACCTCCTCGGTGGATGGGGTGACCATGTCATCGGGATCAAGCTTGATGCCGCCCAGCAGCTTGCGTAGTTCCTGGCCACCGATGAAGAACGACACCGTCAGGGCCACGATCGTGGTCCGGCTGACCAGCCCGAGCAGGGAGAACTGCGGCAGACCGGGCTGCGAGACCTGACTGGCCTGAAGGATGTAGCCCATCAGCAGCCCGAACACGACGATGATCAGGATCGGCGAATAGCGGGTTCCAGCCACTGCCGTACGGGCCACCAGGACCATTGGCACCAGCAAGGCCAACGACAACAGCAGCTGATTGAGGATCTGCAGTCCAGCGAGCTGTTCGAGGAGGTGGGCATCGGGCATGACAAGATTCCTGGCAGCGGTGGACGGCGAACGGCATCCATCTTAGGACCGTTTGACAAATCGCTGAAGATCATAGGAATGAGTCCAGTCGGCGAACCATAAAATAAAGGACAGGCGCACATTATAAGTCCGGACCTGGGTGGCCTCAGTCAGTCATGTTCTGTTGACGCTTCCTTAGGGCCCGTCACGAAATGAACGGTACATCTCACTTGCTCTTTAACCCTACATCCCGCAGTTGAACGATGAAACTTGGATATAGGACCACTGTTCAAGCGGATATACGCAGGCAGAGAGGGTTCGCCTTCTGAGTGAAAGCCCGCATCTGTCTACATCGCCTTGCACAGTAACCCTATAGCCTCAAGCCTAAAACCTACAGCCGGATTTAGGCTTACCGCCCTTCTGCGATGCTCATCGCTTACATATCCCTGATATGCTATCTCTAAGGCGCCTTGAAAGATCGATGAAATCTCTACGTGATCTGCACAGTTCATTTCGTTCCGCGCCCTCACCCTTATCCAGGAATCACGACCATGTCCTGTCCCTTGGGCCGCCAGTTTCAAGCTGGCCCTGGGGATTGGCCATTCCGCCCTCGGTCTCCTTCTGTTTACGCCTGTCCCTATTGTGTAGTTTACGCCTGTCCCTATTGATTACCTCCATCGGTGTCCGGAATCCCATCATGCCGAAACCTCCCAGGTGACCCTGAGACGGGCCAGGGCGGCCTCTAACGAGTCATTACGGTCTAGGCAGTTCCTGAGCCACCGTATATACCGCAAC